>NZ_JAUBVR010000018.1:0-84173 GCF_036705955.1 Microcoleus sp. A6-C6
GGATTGCCGTTTATTCCTGTAGTTTTAGGACTGTGGACTAAAATTACCAACGTAGATGTCTAACATTGGCTACCTATAAGTAGCTTTGTCTAGGTTTCCACAGCGGGGTAGATTTTTTGACAGCGGAGGGTACGCAGGTTTTGGCGGCGGGCGGGGGGACTGTCGCCTTTGCGGGGCCGCAGGGGGATTACGGGAATTTAGTGGTGGTGAACCATCAGGCGGGGAAGCAAACGCGCTATGCTCATCTGAAAGATATTTCGGTGAAAGTTGGTCAAAAAGTGCGATCGGGAGAAATTTTGGCAACTGTGGGGATGACGGGAAAACGCGATACTCCCCAACCTCATTTGCATTTTGAAGTTCGGTACAATTCGGGTTCCGGTTGGGTGGCTGAAGATCCGCTGCTTTATTTGCCCGCTACTGTTGAAAGATAAGATGGACGGTTGAATTATTTATTCAACCGCCAATATTCTTCTGTATGCTTTGATTTAGTAAAAGCCCGTGATGGGATTTGAACCCATGACTTCCTCCTTACCAAGGAGGTACTCTACCCCTGAGTTACACGGGCATAAAAGATTAAAAATTTTAATTTAACATTTTTAATTTTTAACTTTTATTTAAATTGTGGTGGGCCGGGCTGGATTTGAACCAGCGTAGGCGTAGCCAGCGGATTTACAGTCCGCCCCCATTAACCGCTCGGGCACCGACCCATTTGTACCCACAGTTAAACAATGTAGCACCTTCATCTTAATTTTGCAACATTACATTTAAAACTCTAATCATTAAGTTCCGAACACATAAGCCAGTTAGCGGTAGAGGGGAAAATTGAATACCCTTTAAGGGGCAAAAATAACTTGTTTTTGGCTCTGCAACAGATATACCAGAATCTTTAGAGTCACGTATTCTGCCCGGTTGAGTTTTTTTTCTAGATGGCTCTGGTAAAATTGAGGAAACATTATTTCTAGATGGGGCCATTTAACAATTTCGACCCCATGTTTTTTTAACTCAAGTTGGATAAATCCGCCACTGGTGGGGCTTTTGACGGGGTTGTCACCACGTCAAGAGTGCGGCTAATAATAAAATCCGCGATCTCAATCAGAGGTTCAGCTTTTTCCCCAAAGGTTGCCAGTTCGGCCTTAGCCGCCTCTACCAATTGTCTAGCACGGCGTTCAGATTCCTCAATTCCCCACCAACTCGGATAAGTCACCTTTACTGCCTGCACATCCTTGCCAGCAGTTTTTCCCAACTCCTCTTGAGTCGCAGTAATATCCAGAATGTCATCAACAATCTGGAAAGCCAACCCAATATTCTGACCATAGCGAGATAACCGTAGCACATCACTAGGCGTTGCCCCAGCAAGCATAGCCCCACAAACCACAGAAGCTTCTATAAGTGCACCTGTTTTGTGAGTGTGGATAAAAGTAAGAGTTTCCTCAGAAACCTCTGAAACTCCCTCCGAATCAAGATCGACTACCTGCCCTCCCACCAATCCCGTCGCTCCAGCAGCGCGGCCCAAGTGAGCAATAACCTGCAACACCTGCTGAGGTGGTACATTCTGCGTTTTAGCGGCAATCAACTCAAAAGCATAAGCCAAAAGACCATCCCCAGTCAAAATAGCGATCGCCTCGCTATAAACGTTATGGTTGGTCAGTTGACCGCGCCGATAGTCGTCATGATCCATCCCTGTCAAATCATTATGGATCAGCGACTTCCTGTGGATCATCTCCAAAGCACAAGCCGTCGGCATCGCCATTTCCACAGTCCCGCCAATCAGTTCGCAGCTTGCCAAACACAGGATCGGGCGCAAGCGCTTACCCCCCGCCAACAGTGAGTAGCGCATCGCCTCATAGATTTTCTCAAGATCCGTGACGACGGGAACGGCACTGTCGAGAGCCATCTCGATATCCGCGCCCCGTTCGGCTAGGTAAACCGATAAGTCGAAAGAGGGTTCCGGTTGGGGCGAATACGTTTGATTTACCAATATCATTTCTTGTTTTTTTGTAATTGTTCTAATGTGAGCTAAATTGAGCCACCAGCCAGCCGCTTCACCGGACATTCAAGCCGTAGGCACTGGGAATAGAGCACTTCAATTAAGCATTCTACGAGCCTTGTGGCACATACGATGCTAACCCACATTCCGCACCCGCTTAGTATCACACAGTATAATTACTCACAACAATCGATTTTTAAAGTAATAAATTATGCCTTTCAAAAAGTTATTCACCGCAAATATGCGCTACAAAAGTATAATTTCAAACTTAATTACTCGATAAAAATAAGCAAAAACCGATTGTGATAGTTGAGGGTGCTGAATGTGGGTTACAAGCTCCAGCTACTGTAGTTCCTGAACTTGGAATATGCTGTAGTTTAAAAAGCTGGGCAACACAGGTTTTGGCATACCTAATCTTTGTGAGAACTGCTATAAAGCTTTAATTGCTGTTTGCTTGTGGGGTGGACTAATAGCACAAACACAAAATCAAGGAACGCTTAGCGCCCGATCGCCACATCTTCCAGAATACCAAGGGCATCAGGGACGAGGACGGCGGCAGAGTAGTAGGCGGTGACGAGATAGGAGGCGATCGCCTTTTCATCGATACCCATAAATCTCACCGATACACTCGGTTGATATTCGTCCGGGATACCCGTTTGATGTAGCCCAATTACACCCTGATCTTCCTCACCAGTCCGCAACACCAGAATCGAGCTGGTCTGGTTCTTGGTAATCGGGATCTTGTTACAGGGCAGAATCGGTACATTGCGCCAAGTAATTACCTTGGTTCCATTCATATCAATGCTTTCTGTAGAGATACCCAGACGGTTGCACTGCCGACTAAAGGCGGCAATAGTTTTAGGATGAGCTAGGAAAAACTTCGACTTCCTCCGACGGGTAATCAATTCATCCAAATCGTCAGGGGTAGGGGGGCCGCTGCGGGTGTGGATGCGCTGTTTCAGGTCAGCATTGTGCAGCAACCCGAATTCCCGATTATTGATCAACTCGTGTTCTTGCCGTTCCCGCAATGCCTCGACTGTCAGCCGCAATTGTTGTTCCGTCTGATTCATCGGTTCATTGTACAGATCGGAAACGCGAGTATTGACTCGCAACACAGTCTGGGCAATGCTTAACTGATATTCGCGGGGGGAGAGTTCGTAATCAACGAAAGTCCCTGGCAACTCGGTTTCCCCAACATGACCCGCAGACAACGCGATTAAAGCTTCACCATGCTTATTCTGTGGTTGTTGGGCACGAATCCTCAACTGCTCAACATGAGCCTGCAAAGCCTCTGACCGATCGATCGCTTCCCGAAACGCCTGTTGTGGTAGCGCCAATACCGTGCATCGGGTGACAGCCTTAATTGTGAACTTCCAAGTGCTTTCTGACTGCACCAACTCCCGATCGCCAAAATGGTCGCCATCCGCCAGCCCATCCAGCAGAGGCTCCTCACCATACTTGCCAACAACCGTCTTGTTGACCTTGCCATGAGCGATTAAGAACAAGCGATCGGCTGGCTGACCTGACTGCACGATGATGTCACCGGGCGCGAACTCCTGTTGCACAAACCTACTAGCCAAGGCGCTCAACACTCCAGTGTCGTTAAACCCTCGCAGCAATGGCAACTGACAAAGTTCTTGGGGAATCACCTCCACCACCGTTCCAGTGTTGCTGAAAGTCAGTCGCCCATCAGCCACGGTATAGGTCAACCGACGGTTGACTCGATAGGTGCCACCCTTCGTCTGCACCCACGGCAACATCTTCAACAACCACCGAGGTGTAATTTCCTGCATCTGCGGTGCAGATTTGGTGGTTGTTGCCAAATTTCTAGCGGCGGCTGTACCCAAACTCAGTTGAGATTGTCCGCTCTCAACATCAGAACCCGAATCATTAGAATAAGTCATTGCCTCATCCTCTAGTTACTAACAAAAGTGCCTGCTCAAATAATTAAGAGGTTAAGGCAATAACACTTTTGTCAATGAGTAATTACGTTCGATTTTAAGCGTAATTACTTATTGACAAAATTCGTTTACCTTAACCTCTCAGGAATATTTAGCGCCCGATTTCGACATCTTCGAGGATGCCGAGTGCGTCAGGAACTAGCACCGCTGCGGAGTAGTAGGCGGTGACGAGGTAGGAGATGATGGCCTTTTCACTGATGCCCATGAAGCGGACAGACAAGCTAGGTTGGTATTCATCTGGGATACCAGTTTGATGTAAGCCGATCACCCCTTGTTTTTCCATACCAGTACGGAGCAAGAGGATAGAACTGGTGCGGGCCTTGGTGACGGGGATCTTATTGCAGGGGAAAATCGGTACGCCGCGCCAAGCTGTCACTTGAGCGCCGTTCATATCTATGCTGGTGGGATACACACCCACGCGGTTGCACTCGCGACCAAAGGCAGCGATCGTGCGGGGGTGAGCTAGGAAGAATGCCGGCTCCTTCCATACCGTTGCTAGCAATTCATCCATGTCATCGGGACTAGGTGTGCCGCTAGCGCTGTGGATGCGCTGTTTGAGGTCGGCATTGTGCAGCAACCCGAATTCCCGGTTATTGATCAACTCGTGTTCTTGACGTTCTCGTAATGCTTCGACGGTCAGCCGTAATTGTTGCTCGGTCTGATTCATCGGTTCGTTGTACAAATCTGCGACCCGTGTACTTACTCGTAACACGGTTTGAGCAATGCTCAACTCATATTCGCGGGGAGAAAGATCGTAATCAACGAAGGTTCCTGCTAAGGGAGTCTCTTCAGCATGATCCGTCGCCACTTCAATGGCGGCTTCACCTTGAGATGTTTGGGGCTGACTCTGGAGGGCGCGGAACCGATCGACATGAGTACGCAATTCCTCAGACTGACCCATCAGTTGCTCAAATGCCTGTTGGGGCAGCGACAACACTATGGTTCTGGTAACAGCCTTGAGTGTGTAATGCCAGGTGTCCTCGGACTCTACCACAGTTCGATCGCCGAAATGGTCGCCGTCGGCAAGCACATCCACAACGACTTCATCGCCATACTTGCCAGCACCAATCTTGTTCACCTTGCCATGAGCAATTAGGATGATGCGATCGGCAGCCTGACCCAGCTCAACTATGATGTCGTCAGGGGCGTACTCCTGCTGCACAAATTGGTTCGCCAAGGCGGCCAACACATCAACGTTGTCAAACCCTCGCAGCAATGGCAACTCGGTGAGTTCGTGTGGAATTACCTGCACCGTTGCGCCAGTGTTGGTGAAAGTGACTCGTCCATCACCCACGGTATAACTCAACCGACGGTTGACGCGAAACACACCACCTTTTGTCTGTACCCACGGCAACAGCTTCAACAACCACCGGGATGTAATTTCCTGCATCTGCGGTGCAGATTTGGTGGTGGTTGCCAAATTTCTGGCGGCGGCTGTCCCTAAACTTAACTGGGGTTGTTGACCTTCAACATCGGGACTCGAATCATTAGAATATGTCACAATTTAATCCTCTACGTTTCTGGTTACTAAACAATTACTCGGTCTCACTAGACCGAATGCTCACAAAAAAAACACAACAGAAAAACTTATTTTCCTACAAAATGGTCGGAATTGTTTGACGAAATATTGCTAGAGCAACTGCTCGCGCCGACCAAGGATACAAGCCTTGCAGCCGAAGTCCCCAGTCCTGTCGGCCCGTTGAGCAGCCGCACTATTGGGGAAGCACTATTACGCAATTCAAATTCCTTGTAGCGGTCTACCGTTATATGCCACCTGAGTACGCCGCACATCCACTGTTCTAATTTCTCAACGTATTCGAGTAGTTTCTTGCGGGTACTTTCATCCAGGTTGAAATCATCGAACAGGGCAGGCAATTCAGTGGCAACAATGTGTTGAAACTGTTGCGCCCGCGCCGTCATCAGATTGTTCACAATCTCGACAGCCTGGGGGATATCGCAGTTGAGGAAATTCTGCACAACCAGCACGCAGTTATGGATTTCGCCCTCGAATTCGATTTCTTTCTGGTAGGAGAAGATATCGTTGGTGAAACAGGAAAAGTCGGCGGCGGAATTTTCCAGCGATCGCATTGGTCGGCTATAGTAAATTTCCAGCGGAATCTCGCCGCCCTGGGATAGTCGAGACAGGCTCATGGTCAAATCCGAGCCAAAGGTCTTTCGACGCATCTCAATATAATCGATCGGGTCTGGAATCCGATTTTGCACTTGGTTAGCCAGTTCCCACACCCAACTATCTGTCATATCCTGAATCGCGCGGCGGAACTCAGTCCGGGCGGTAGAGGACATCGGGCCAGCGGTGCGAGACCAAATATCTGCCAAGCCCATTTCTACTGGATTAGTCGGCACGGCGGGAGGTGTGGAGTCGTCCAGAGGCATGAACGCCCCTAGTCTGGCGTTGAACACTTTTGCCCCAATTAGATCCCGTTGGTTGCCGTAGATAGCCGGGAAGTAATCATCAGCATAGGTTCCCCAGACCAGCCAGCAGGCAGTCAGATTTAGCTCGTCGGCCGATCCTTTGGAATGGATCAAGGCCCCGCATAAAGCCACGTCAGCCACATCAAATTTATGGTCATTCCAGATGAAAGCATCGGGAATACCCGGTAGCGATGCCAGCATCCCCATCCGCCGCGCCCATTCCTTAGAATGCTTCCGCGCCGTATCCAGATTGGGATTCAGCGTGGTAGAGAAGGGCATATAAAACTTCGGCAGTTTCACTGGCCCGACAGGCTTGTATGGCGTATGAGTAAAGCTCTTGAACCTCCCCAAACCCAAGGTGGCGTATAACGATTCGATCCGCGTCGCCGATGTGCCTAGCCCTGTGGGCCCTCCCAGAGTTAGCGTAGGAGTCGAAGAATTATCCGCTTCCGTTTTGTTCATGTAGCGGCTGGATCTCATGTGCCACTCGTGACCCCCAGATTGCCAGTCCTGAAGTCCCTTGATATATAGCAGAACGCTTACCTGCTCTGCGGGGTCTATACCGTACTCCGCAAACAGGGAGGGCAACTCAGTGACAGCAGTGTTGTCGAACTGGTATAACCGCGAGCTTAACAGTTCGTTGGTCAGGTTAGCTGCCTCTTGGGTACTGATATTCAAGAAGCGCTCCAAAACCAACACGCAGTTGGAATTCTCCCCTTCTTCTTCGACTTCTCTCTGGTAGGAGAACAGGTCGTTGCGGAGATGCACCCCATCGGCAAAGGTGTCTTTCAGCACCCGCATCGGTCGAGTGGCGGCAATTTTCGCCGGAACTTCTACAAAGGCGGCGTGTTCCACCAGATTCGCAGACCAGGGGGCACCGCCCACTTTGCGCCGCATCTCGATATATTCGATCGGGTTGGCAATCCGATTCTGGTTGATATTGGCGAGTTCCCACATGGACTCTTCCAAGAGGTGCTTGGTACTCTCAAAGAAGCGCTTCCGCCATTCCACAGACTTAGTAAAAGCGGTGCGAGACCACAGGTTTGCCAAGCCGCGCTCTACGGGGTTGGTGGGAACGGGAGGGGTGTCGGTGGGGTACACTGGCATGAATGCTGGGAGTCGATCGAGATACTCCTTTGCCCCTGCCATATCTTGGCTGCGTTTGTAGATTTCTAGGAAGTGGTCGTCGAAGAAGAACACCCAGACATACCAGTCGGTTACTAGGTCAAGCTCTGTTGCTGGGGCATCTGGATGGGTATAGGAACAAAGCAAGGCGTAGTCGTGGGAGTCAAACTTGCGCTCATCCCAAATAGGCTCGCCTTGGGCTTCTTCTTCTGAGCCAAGTATCCCCATCTCGTAGGCCCAGGCCTTGGAATGCGATCGCGCTGCTTCCAGGTTTGGGTTGAGCCTCGCCGGCCAAGGCATATAAAAGTCTGGGAGTTTGAAAGGTTGCATGATCTGCGCTTCACCTTTTATGATCGGGTCTTCTTGTTGCTGTTTTTCTTCTGAATCCTGGTTAACGATACCCCAAAAAGGTCGTTGCTGAAACTATAATTGGCTAAGCGAGGCACTGTCCCATCCTTCAATTAGTGAAGCAGCAAGCGGAGCGATCGCTTCAACATCAAGGGCAGACTTGGAGTAGCACAAGGTCTTGCGATGCAACCGCGCCAAGTAGTGCCGCCACAGAGTGTTCTCTCCCTGGCGGGCGTGTCATATACGTCTTGCTCACAATCTGGTCTCCTTCTGAGCAATGCTTTCTAGGTTTTGCGTTCTATTCGTCTTTTAGCTGAAGGTGTAGGCTGATTGCAGCGCCCACCAGATGAGGAAGCCGATGCCGCCGCCAAGGACGATCGCCGAAATGGCGATCGCGATCGGGCTGTCAGCTCCCTTGAACTTCATGATTCCGCGATTTAAGTCTGACATGAGCAGTGTTCTCCCACAATTGCAGCTTGATTGTAGCTTTGCTTTCGGCGGATGACGGTCAAAAACAATGCAATTACTGATTTTTTTAAGAATCGGGCTGCTCGAATTTTAGGCTGGCAGAGGCATTGGGGCGCTTTGACTGGGTTTATGAAAAAAAAACTTACAAAAAAGACTTGACAAATCCCCAGAAGTGAGAGATTATATTTAAGTGCGCAGGAAATGCGGGTGTGGCTCAGTGGTAGAGCGTCACCTTGCCAAGGTGAATGTCGCGCGTTCGAATCGCGTCACCCGCTTTGAAAAATCAAGAAAATAAACAAAACCGGAAAGTATCGCAAGAAACTTTTCGGTTTTGCTTTGATAATGGTTAAAAATACCTAAGTTGATGGTAAAATTGAGTCCAGAACTTGCAAGTAGAAATTGTCGATCGGGCGATCGCTCGGAACAGGCAGTTACAAGTCTTAATTGGGCAGAATTGAAAAGTCTGATTAAGTAGATGTGTTAACGATTATTTTTGCAAAAACGCTTTTTTTATCCGATCGCCCGTGCCATCCCAAAAAGCTCCAAAGATTGACTTAAACGATGAGTACCCCTGCCCTTGCCGGCGGAGGGGTCGTCTCGTGCCGATAATACTGACAGAAGCCTTTGGCTGCAACCGTTGTCAGCAAATATTTGTGTTGGACGAAAGCGGACACGTGATCGAGCAACTATCAACAAACTATCCTTACAAGCAGGCTTGGCGATGGACTGGCGAGCACTGGAACAGAGCAAATCCGGGTTTGAAAGCCCACTACTTGCCCCTGGCCCTGGGGATGATTTTGGTGCCTATAGTGATTTGGTTGCCCCTGGCGCTACACTCGCCGGGCCCAAATGTTATTCTGTGGGCAATGGTCGCTGTGCTGCTAGCAATGCTGCCGGCGTTGATGGTATGGCTAGCTTACAGGCGTTAATTAAATGATCATAGAGGATTTTAGCCATTCATCAGAGGGGGCAAATGTCGCCCGCCACGCTTATCAAGCTTCTATGGAGTTGGCGGCGACAAAAAGTACGGATCGCGCTGCTGGTTTGCAGGCGATGGCGATCGCACTCAAACGCCGCCAAAATGACATTTTAGAAGCAAATACTCTGGATCTAGAAGCGAGTCGCGATATGGCGATTCCTGAGTTGATTGTGGAGTGGCTGAAGCTGACACCCGAACGGATTAAGACAACTGTCCAAATTCTGGAACGGTTGGGGGAAATGCCAGATCCGATCGGCAGGGTGATCAATGCTTCTTATCAGGTCGATCGCTGTCAGGTATACTGTCAATCGCTGCCGTTGGGGGCGATCGCGCTAATTTACGAGGCGTTTCCAGAGTTGGGGGCGATCGCGGCTGGCTTGTGTCTCAAAAGCGCTAACAGCTTGATTCTCAAAGGTGGCAGCGAAAGCTGGCAAACTAATGCTGTAATTGGAGAAGCTTTGATTTCGGCGATCGATGAGGTCGGTTTGCCGTCAGGATGTTTGCAGGTACTCCCGCCGGATCGGGGCGCTTCGATCCGAGATTTGGTCACTCAAGACCAATATCTCAATTTAATTATTCCCTACGGTAGACCGAGTTTGGTGCAGCAGGTGGTAAGGCTGTGCACAGCGCCAGTGTTGCGATCGGCAATGGGCAATTGTTACCTCTATTGGTCGCCGACTGGTAGTTTGGAGATGGCAAGGTGGATGATTTTGGACAGCCATCAAAGTGTCCCCGATCAGGTAAATGCGATCGAGAAAGTGTTGATCGATCGCAACCAAAAGCCTTCTTCCTTAGTCAGGCTGTGGAATAGTTTAAAAGAAAAAGGCTTTAAAATTAGCGCCGACGCGGATCTCGTCGCAGATTTCCCAGAGTTGAAGCTGGCGGAACCCTACGAGTGGACTCAACCTTATTTAAACAAAACCATCGCGTTTAAAGTTGTTGATAGTCTAGAAAGTGCGATCGGCTGGATCAACCGCTACAGCAGTGGCCACGCTGACTGCATCGCCACTGAATCTTACCTAGAAAGCCGCCAATTTGCTCTGGATGTGAACAGCGCCTCTACTTTTATTAATGCCTCGCCTCGGTTTTGGCGCTATCAAAATCAGGGAGATGCGATATTTTTGGGAATGTCCAACCAAAAAGGCTATCGTCGAGGATTGATCGGGCTAGATACGCTGACGACAATTAAAGAAATTGTTCAAGGTAACGGACAATTTTAAGGAGTTATGTTCTCCGGCTTAGCTGTTGAATGGAATTTAAGAGAGAGCATCTTTTTTAAACAAACTTTGTAGTGAGGAGTTCAGTCCTATCAGTCGGCTTTTAGTAAACAAAGACTAATAGCCGTACTACGAAAAAAAATTATTGTAGGCGATCGATCGGAGATGACATGAGATTCCAAATCTAGAGCAATAGGATATATTTTTGTGGCTTGATTTGATTTTCTATACGGCTGAGAATTAAAAACTTCCAATAATTACGTTTTTATGATATAGCAACTGCCACATCGGTGAGGACATAAATAACCGGAATGAATAGAGCCGATACCCGTCAAACATCAATAATTTGATTCCCATTATGCAACTGTCAACTGTCAACTGCTATATGTGTCAAACGTCTGGGTAACAGTTATAAATTTCACAAAATCATGATTTGCCAATCCTAAATTATCACAAAGTCGATATAATTAAAAAAGGAAAAACAATCTGACTGAAATTAGGGTGTAATTAGCAAACAATGAATTCAGAAAAAATGCTCATTTCTTCAGACGAGACAGTCGATCGCGAAACGCTAATTAATCAATCGACATACATTAAAAAATTGCGTCCGCTGCTGCCACCAGAGGCTTTTGAACCCGATCCTAGCAAGTTAACAATACTCTTAATCAATCTGGGAATTTTATTGTTGGGATGGGGGATTGCCGACTATCTCGATCGCTGGCCTGTCTATCTTTTATGGCTTTACTTACCTTTAGCCGCGATTATGGGCAATAGTATCATAGTTTTGCTATTTAGCTCCCACGACTTGATGCACGGTAGCGTTCAGAAAAAGTCTTGGCTGACTTATCCGATCGCCTTTTTAGGTCTAAGTATGCTATTGATGCCACCCACTCAGTGGAAATCCCTGCACAACCTCGTACACCACAATACCACAAATTCCTTAGCAGACCCCGATCGCAATTACCTGTACCAGCAACCGGATACTTGGGGAAAATGGATTCAAAATTTATTTGTACCGTCGGTAGAAGTCAATCCGCTGTGGTTGATTGTCGGAATGGCCGGATCGTGGACAGTGCATAACTTCCGCAACGTGTCCTCGGTGTTGTTATTCAACGATAAATCTGTGGATTACGTACCGGCTGCGTTTACAGTTAGTCCGAAAGATCGATCGACAATCGCCCTAGAATGTCTGGGAATCCTAGGAATTCATCTCAGCATCTTGTTTTACCTAGACTTTAACCCGATTAAAGTTACTCTGGCGTACATTTTGCCGATCGCACTTGGTCATGCAGGAGCAATGTTTTACATCTACACCAACCACATGGGTTGCCGGATGACCAGCATTAATGACCCGCTGATCAATAGTGCTTCGCTGCGAGTTCCTAAAATATTTGACCTGCTGCACTTGAATTTTTCCTACCACACAGAACATCACATTTTCCCCAGCATCAACTCAAACTATTACCCGATGGTGCAAGAATTGTTACAAATTCACTATCCCGATCGGATGAATTTAATTGATGCTGGAGAAGCTTGGCGGTTGCTTAGGGAAACACCCCGGCATTACAAAGATGAAGTAACCTTCACTGATTCATTAGGAGAAATGTCCGTGAATTGCAGTATTCTGGAAGAATACAAAGGCTGATTTAGTCATGTTTTAAAAGTAAGGTGCGCCCGCGCACCCACGGCTGGTACTTGATTCTTCAGTCCGTGAAGGCGGACTTCGTTTGACAAGAAGCGGTTTCAACCGCCGACTCTTTGTTTGTATAGAGGCGGTTTTAACCGCCGAGTAGGATCAGCGGTTTTTAACCCGGATTTGGTATTACATACTGATGCTATTGATCACTAAAGAAGGTTTGAGAGCAATATATGGCACTAATCGCTTTTTATTGTTGGCATCAATCTTCTGTTCTGCGATATTCAAATCTTGCTGGAACTGTCTGACTAACTGTTGAATGGGAGTTCCCTCAAAAACTTCGTCGAAGGTGGCACGGTAGAGTTCTCGGAAAGATCTATCGTAATAACCCAAACGGTCATATTTATAAGCTGACAAAGTAAACAGAATTTGCAGTTGGTCTGCCGCTCGTTTGTAGGGCGGAAGCAACTGTAGAAGCTTCTGTTCCGTCATTACTTCTGGAATATCTGGCTTGAGAATTGCCGGAATATCCCGGTAGGCAGCCAAAGGCATATTGGCGGCAAAACTCATGTATTGATGCTGGGTGTAATTCACAGCCGAATGCTGCGGCCCGCAGGTAAAAATCACTGTTGTGACAATTTCAATCAATTGTTGAACATCGTCAATGCGCTGTGGCATTCCTTTGACTTTACCCCCTGTATCTGAGGATAATTCTTGCGCCCAGCGTTGCAGTTCGCTATCCTCTGCAATTGTCTCCTTCGTCGGGTAAAAGTAGTTGAGATAGCCGGATACAAAGGTTTTAATTGCGTTCCAAAGCAGCAATCCATCATCTCGGTAAGGGTAGTGAGGTAGTTGAGTTGTGTTGTCCATTTCCCGATTTTTAAGTTCGGTTGGGAACGCAAATTGATCGAGACTCCAGGTAGTGCAAGCTTCTCTGCTGATTTCGATCGTTTCTGCCAAGGTTCCTGCCAGCAACTCATCAACTGGGCCTCCAGAACTGATCAACTGAGTGCGTGCGAGATTGTTGTTGGTCAACATGAAGCGGAAGTGGGGTTTGAGCAGTAAGCTGAGGGGATGATTTTCAGCTAACTGTCGGGCTGTGACGATCGCGATCGGTTCCATGACAAGATGGGTTCGACCTAAATGCGAGCTCATTTCGTGGTGATTGGCATCTGCTATCTGCACGCAGACTTTGGCAAACAACCAATCCAGGGGCGGATCGGATGGCGTGTAGATATGGCTGCCCGGTTTGGGGTCTAGTTGAATGGCAATGGGTGCCATTTCACCGCGATCGCGCACTCCCGTCCACCGCCAAGCGAAGAAAGCACGGGGTTTCGGCAAGTATTTCCTGCCCTTTTCATAGGTTCCTCCTTGAATTCGAGCAGGCGTGCGATAGTTTGGGTCAGTACCTGTGTAATCGGCAATGTAAATACTTTTTTCCCGTAACAGTGTGGGGAGCTCCAATAATGGCTGCGCGGTTGCCAGTTTTGTGACGATTTCTGCGCGGGGATCGCTGGGATCTAAGAGGCGGAGCACCAGCGGATTTGCCCCAGACAAGCGCTGTTCGGCAAAAGAGCGATCGGTTTGGTAAGTCTTTGCAACTTGAGGCAGCCGCAGCACGGGAAAGAAGTCTTTATAGTCTTGGAGTTCGTCGAGAGGATCTAGAAAAGATCTCGCCTGGACTGCCAACATATTTACAGGAAGTTCAGCGGTTGCTAGTATTCGTTCTCCAATATAGTCGCTCGAAAAATTCTCGATCGCTGGCACGCTTTTTAATAATGCCAAAGGTGATAAACTGTTATAGTCAAACTGATAAGCTTGTTGCTGGCGAGTTAAGTAATCGGTGCGCTGTTGTTTGTTCAGATCGTCTTGAGGAAGGGAAGGTTTCATGATTTTTACCAGTTATTAAATTTCACCCTTGTTTTTTAGTAACATATAGGTAAAAATTACCACTAAACGAGGATGGGATGAACTGAATTTTGTGACTATATAATAGAACTTGATACTATCATAATTCGTAGATGGTAATTGTGATCCGGACAGTTTCGACTGATGTTGCTGCTACCACTCGCAGCTCTCCAAGTACGGGGATTTTGGGATACTCAGTCAAGCTGCATCCCGAACTCAAAGCCATAGAGCAAAGCGAAATTTATCCTAATTCAAAGAATCTCTGCAACAGTAGCTTCGGTTTCCCTTGGTTCAAGTCAATCTAATGAGTTCATGTTCGGTTATCTAACGATAATGAATACCAAGAAAGTAAAATTGGAACAGTAGTCGTAGGGTGTGTCGCCACCAACAATCTCTAGCTACATATCGACAATTTAACAGCGACGCACCTGATCGCAATAGGTTCATAAAGAAACACAAAATTTATTGTGTAGCAATCTTTTGTCAAATTGGTATTAGTCTTTGCCTAAGACAGACTATTTGCGCCTTTGCGTCTTTGCTTAGAAGTTCATTCATACCGTGAATCAGCAATCAGAGAGCAACAGTAAAATAACGCCTCACGCCTACTACTTATTCTTTTTCACCCGCATATATAGCTCTTCCATCGCCTCAATAAACGAACCATCCTTTTGCCAAAACGGCGGAAAATCTCCCTGTTTCTTGACCACGATCGCACTTACGCCACTTTGCACCCCCACCTCAATCGTCTGCGGCAACCGCTTCGCACCGTGCCAAAACTCTCTCAGGCTAATTGTTTGCGCTTCATTCGCGATCGCCCGCGTGTAATAGGAATTAACCGCCACAGGGGCCGCTGCATCCGCCGTCAACTCAGCAGAAAGCGCCATTCCCAAAGGCGTTTTTGCCAATTCGCGGTGCAGCACTTCCTTAGAAAGTCCCCGTAATTCAAACAGTAAAAACGGATCTTTGTCCAATTCGGCCGCCACCAAATAATAAACTCCCGCAATATGTTTGCAGGGATTACTATAGTCTGGACAAGAGCAAGTCGTTTTAAAATCCTCACGGCTGCTGGGTAAAAGATGCAATCCGAAGGGTGAAAAAGCCTTTTCAATATTGTCGGGCATTTCGTTGAGCAACAGCCGGGAAATGAAACTGGCTTTCGATGCCATTTGGGCGATCGCCACTTTCCACTTTGCCTGACTAATCGGCTCAAACTCAATTTTAGTTTTGTACAGCGGCTCCTTATAAACCTCAAAATAAGGATTAACCGATCCTCTCACCTCTGCTATCACTAAGCCATCATTCATTTTAAAGCTTTTTACCTTACCATTTTTTGCATAGGAACGTCCCCGCCCCAGTCGTCCAGAATCGGTAAACTTTTCCAGCGCGCTGATAAATTCATTCCCCCACCAAGTCCGAGTAAATTGTGACATAAGCTGTTCTGCATTTAAATTGTATATTTCGATGAATCTCAAAAATCCCAATCTCCCCCTCTCCCCCTCTCCCAATCTCCCCCTCTCCCAATCTCCCCCTCTCCCAATCTCCCCCTCTCCCAATCTCCCCTCTCCTAATCTAAAACTGCATTTTTATTCAGCCTAATTAACTTCTTAAATGCCTCATTATCCAACTCAGTCAACCACGACTCATCAGCACCAATAATTGAGCCTGCCAATTGCTTTTTGTCCTCAATCATTTGGTCAATCTTTTCTTCTAACGTGCCAATTGCCACAAACTTATGCACAAACACATTTTTTTCTTGTCCGATCCGAAACGCCCGATCAGTCGCCTGATCTTCCACCGCCGGATTCCACCAACGATCGAAATGGAACACATGATTAGCTTTTGTTAGCGTAATTCCAACGCCGCCAGCCTTCAGTGACAAAATAAATACCGAAGGTTCTGATTCTGGATCTTGAAACTCTGAAATCATCCGTTCCCGTTTTTCGCGACTCGTTCCCCCGTGGATGTAATAAGTGTTATAATGTAAAGTCTGTTTGATGTATTTTTCCAACGCACTTCCCAATTCTGTAAACTGCGTAAATACCAATAAACTTTCGCCTTCAGCTTTCACTTCCTCAATCATTTCGATCAGCCGTTCCAATTTGTGCGATCGCTCCGGTGTAAACTCACTTCCATCCTGCAAAAACTGGCGCGGATGGTTGCAAATTTGCTTCAGCTTCAGCAGCGTCGCCAAAATCATCCCCTTGCGCTTCATCCCGTCAGCCGCGTCAATTTCTTGCTCTACCTCTTTCACAATGGCTTCATACAAGGAAGCTTGCTCGCGGGTGAGATTACAGTATAGTTTTTGCTCAACTTTGTCAGGGAGATCCTGAATAATTGACTTATCCGTTTTCAGGCGGCGCAGAATAAAAGGTTCTACTAATTTTTTCAGCGCTGCTGATTGCGTGCGACTTCCATGTTTTTGAATCGGTAACTCAAACAACTTCCGAAACTGCGCCTCTTTTCCCAAATATCCGGGATTGAGGAAATTAAAAATTGACCATAAATCCAACAAGCGATTTTCTACAGGTGTTCCAGTCAGCGCCAACCGATGGGTAGCCGGCAACTTTAAAATTGCCTTGGTTTGCGCCGCCTTCGGATTTTTAATATTCTGCGCTTCATCAATTACCAAGCGATGCCACTCAACACTGCTCAACAGCTTCTCATCTTTGCGCGCCAAAGTAAACGAAGTAATCAACATATCGCAATCTTGGACGGCGGCTTTAAATGCTTTGGCATCTTGCAAGCGCCCAGGGCCGTGGTGAATCAGCGATCGCAATTCTGGAGCAAATTTTTCCATTTCCTTTTGCCAATTGCCAACTACGGAAGTTGGGGCAATTAACAGCGTGGGTAAAACCGCATCTTTGCTATTTTTAGTAGTAGATAAAACTTCCCGTTCTTGCAATAATCGAGCAATTACCTGCGCCGATTTACCCAAACCCATATCGTCGGCAAGACAGCCATTTAATCCCAAGCTTTCCAAATAACTTAACCAAGAAACACCGCGCTTTTGATAATCCCTTAACTTACCCTGAAACCGTACTGGATCTGTAATTAATTCGAGCCTACTCTTATCGTGCAGCTTCTCCAACATATCCGATAAAGCTTGATCGCGCTCTACCTCCAACTCTTCACTAGCTTCTCCTTGGGCCGTCAACTTCATAAAGTCAATCAGGCTGACATCGGGATTCTCTTCGCGATGTTTTTTCCAAAACTCCAGCATCTCCTGCATTTTATCTTTGTCCAGTTCCATCCATTGTCCTCGGAACTGCACCAGCGGCGTTTTACTATTAACTAAGGCCTCCCATTCTTGTTCGCTAACCCGATCGCCTCCGATCGCCAATTCATACTGATATTCCACCAAGGAGTTCGCTGAAAACAATCCCTTACCCTTGATTGCAGCGCTTTTCTGACTGCTGCCCTTGACTTGCAGCCGAATCTTCGCCCGCTGTCGTCCCTTCGGAGTCCACCAAGCCGGCACAATCACCTTATATCCGGCATCTTCTAGTACCCAAGCGGACTCGCTGAGGAAGGTAAAGGCATCATCTAAGCTGAGGGAAATGTTAACAGGTTTGTCGGTTTCTAGTCCATTCCAAAGCTGGGGATAAATGCGCGCTGCGTAACCAAGATTTGTCAGCAAATGTTGCTCGAAGTTGTCGCCGAATTGTTTCTGTAACTGTTTTTGTTGAGTCGATCGCGATCGCCAATAATCCTGCAACGGCACCCGCACAGATGGATCTTGTTTTGCCGCCACCTGAAACTCTAGAACCCAAGGCTGTTCGGGGTTTTTGGGGGATTGCAATTGAAAGCAAAGGGAGAATGAGTCAGCAGATTGATTGCGGGTAATGCGATCGCGCCAGGTTTGCCATTGTCGATATTGCTCTAGGCTGACTTTCGCGATTTTTCGTGTTTGGTTGAGGCAGATTTGGAGTAAAGAATCCGCAATCTTATTTTCAAACGATGCTGGAATCGGGGTTTGAGTGACAATTTCGGCGATCGCACATTCTGAAAAATGCCGCAACAACATTTCGCGATCGTAGAACTTTGGCGTCATATCTGCTAGTTTGAGCTTGTTAAAACCCGACGCACAAACTAGAGGCATCCATTCAACATAGCGTTGTAAATCAGTTTCGTACTGCGCTGAAACAATTTCCCATCCCGGATAAATCTCAAAGCTTGGTGCAGTCTTGGCAGTTGTTTTAGTAGTTTTTGCAGTTTTTGCGGTTGTTTTTGTTTCATCGGCTTTCTTGCGCCCGCGCGGGGCTTTTGCGGCGGGTTCTGATGTTTCGATGGGTGCGATCGCGATCGGAGCAGTTTCTCGATAGCGCAACGCCGGAATATAATGATCTTTCAGAACAATTTGTTTAAAAAATTGGGTGTAGTGATACCAAAACAGCAAGTCTGAACCAAACTGAACTTCTGCTAAATCGTAGAGGGCGAAAAAATGCAAATCATTCAATACTTTAGTCAAAGTGTGGGTAGCGATGGGAATACAATCCACTTCCCAATATTCCAACTCAAATGTTTCGGGTAATTCTGTCTCTAAATATCGCGCTAACTCTAAAGAGGGTAACGGCTGCTTGTCGGCAGTGGGCAGTAAAAAATACCGAGGGGCGATCGCGTATTCTAGCCCCATAGCACTTGTATTGCTGACTGGTGACAGTTGAATCCCGGCTTCTTTCGTTAGAAACTCTGTTAACTGTGCCGTCTCCAATTGTCGGGGATGAGCCTTAGCACGCTGCTTTTTCTTTTCAGTAGTTTCAACCCAAAGACAAAACGTTCCAGCTTGAACAAAACTTTCTTCTGTTTGAGGAATCCAAGTGCCGTGGAGGATTTTCATAGGTTATACCAAATGCAACCTTTGGCAGCCTATCATATCATGAAATTAGATAAGACGGCGGTTGAAACCGCGCCTATACAAACAATGTCCCAGATCAGAGGGACTAAAGATAATAACATAATTTTACCGTGCTATCTTTAACCCGCGCACCATCCGGGTTTTGCTTGTGTAGACGCGCTTTCAACCGCCTAGTCTTCTTGACTGTGGCGTGAGTTATGGTGGCCCGGAGGCAAAGTTCGATCGACAAATTAACCAAAAATATCAACAGTAAAGTGTCCGCAGTCAGATAAACTAATGGCGATCGCCCTCAAGACAATTTGATGCTATGTGGGACAAAATTGCCGCGCACATCTCTGAAGCAACCGGAGAAACATTTTCCATCGACAACCGCCGTTCAGTCAGCGGCGGCTGCATCAACCAAGGCTATGCTATCAGCAGTAGTAAGCGCACTTATTTCGCGAAAATAAATCAAGCTTCCCAAGTCGCGATGTTTGAAGCTGAGACTTTGGGTTTGCAGCAAATGGGAGAAACTCAGACGATTCGCGTTCCTGAACCGATTTGCTGGGGAACTGAAGGCAATTCTGCTTATATTGTGTTGGAATGGCTGGATTTGCGAAGTGGCGGGGGCGAGATAGCTTGGTCAGAAATGGGGCGGAAACTGGCTCAAATGCACAAATACATCCCCCCGAATCCACCTTTGGCAATGGGGAGGGAAGAGCCTAATGATAGCTTGTGGAGGGGACGTTTTGGTTGGAGTGTTAATAATACGATCGGCTCAACTCCTCAAATTAATCAATGGACTGCTGACTGGGCGAAATTTTGGGCCGAACATCGGATTGGCTATCAGTTAAAGTTGGCTAATCGTCGGGGCGGAAATTTCAGTCGGGGGGAAAGCTTGCTAGCAGCTATTCCGAAGTTGTTGGATGGTTACAAGCCTCAACCTTCGCTGATTCACGGGGATTTGTGGGGAGGAAATGCGTCGGTAACTGCGGCGGGGGAACCGGTAATTTTTGACCCGGCTGCTTATTGGGGCGACAGAGAAGTCGATATTGCCATGACTGAACTATTCGGGGGTTTTTCCGCAGCGTTTTATCGGGGTTATAATGAGGTTTGGTTGCTAGATTCAGGCTATGAAAGACGCAAAATACTTTACAATTTATATCATATTTTGAATCACTTTAATTTGTTCGGCGGGAGTTACGAGTCGCAGGCTAATCAAATGATTAATAGAATTTTGGGTTAAGATTTCAATATTAATTGGATTAGAGCGAATCACAAATGAAGTTTTGGAACTGTTGCACCAAATTGGGATTTATAGTTTTGTTTTTGAGCATCATCAGGGCTGAGAATGCTTTAGCTGCTTTACCCTTACAGGTGGGTGTCTATCACGGCGGCGGTTCTCGATACATTCAAATTGCTGAAAAACAAAATAGAATCTGCTTCAAAGGCTTTTCTTCTAACGGAGTTACTGTGGCTTCCGTTACGACGGATACTAAACGCGAAAACTTCTACAAAATCAACGGATTTGACGGTACATTTCTGTTGCAACAAGATACAGATACTGTCTTATTCGGCCCGATAAATCAGTTGATGAAGTATGTGGCAGATTATGGTTTTTCTAGAAATTTAGATGATAATTTGCAGCAGTGTCTTAGTTCCGAAAAGCCTTTCTTTAAACAAAAATCAGGCGGCCGAGGCGTTCGCTAAAAAGCGTGCATTTATTTAGATGCTGTAGGGTGCGTCGCCCTCCATAATCTTTCAACCAAATCGAATATCTGATAGCGATGCACTCCTACAAGTGGTAGTTTAACTAATATAGTTTTTCTGAATTAAGGTGCGTCGCTGTGAGATTGTCGATCGGACTTTAATGAATTTCGATGTATCCGCACCCGACAGCTACATATTAGTAAGGACACGACATTGGCGTGTCCCGACAGCTACATATTCGTAGGGACACGGCACTGCCGTGTCCCTACCAGTCAAGTTATTTACTTCTGTTTAGCCGCCGCTTTCTTCTTCGCCTCCTTCTCGGATTTCTTAGCCGCCTTCTCAGCTTCAAGTTTGGCGAACTTTGCTAATTCTTTCTCTTCCGTTATTTTATCCAGATAGTAGTGGTAGTCTCCGAGATAAGTCCGAAAGTCCCCGTCGCGAACTTCTACTATTTTGTTAGCCACTTGGGAAATAAAATAGCGATCGTGCGAAACGATAATTACTGTGCCGTCGTAATTTTTAATCGCCTCTTCCATCATCTCTTTCGCGGGAATGTCGAGGTGATTTGTCGGTTCGTCCAAAATTAGCAAGTTCACCGGTTCCAGGAGCATTTTTGCTAAAGCTAGACGGGCTTTTTCTCCGCCGCTTAAAGCGCCAACGTGTTTGAATACTGTTTCGCCGTTAAACAAGAACCGCCCCAACAAAGTCCGAACTTCTTCATTTTTCCAGTCGGGTACTTCGTCGTGAATGGTTTGCATCACGCTTTTATTCAAATCTAAGGCTTCGGCTTGATTCTGTTCAAAGTAACCGGGAATGACGTTGTGGCCTCCCATTTTAACGGAACCTTCGGTGGGCGTTTCTAAACCCATAATCAGGCGCAGCAGAGTTGATTTGCCTGCACCGTTGGGGCCGAGAAAGGCAATTCGATCGCCTCTTTCAATTAATAAGTCTGCTCCCAAAAACAGGATTTTCTCACCGTAGGTATGCACTAAGTTTTCAATTATTGCTACTTCGCGGCCACTGCGGGGTGCGGGGGGAAACCGGAAATGCAAGGTTTTTAAGCCGCCGGTGGGGGCTTCGATGCGCTCGATTTTGTCTAACTGTTTCTCGCGACTTTTGGCTTGGGTGCTGCGTGTGGCGCTGGCGCGGAATTTTTCAACGAATGCTTGCTGTTTGTCGAGTTCTTTTTGCTGGTTTTCGTAGGCGTTGAGTTGGGCTTCTCTGGCTTCTGCTTTTTGCAGTAAGTATGAGGAATAGTTGCCGAGGTAGGTGCTGGAAACGCCGCGTTCGGTTTCGACGATTTGGGTGCAGAGTCGATCGAGAAATTCGCGGTCATGGGATACGATTACCATCGGGGTTGTCAGCCCTTTGAGGTAAACTTCGAGCCATTCGATCGTTTCTAAGTCGAGGTGGTTGGTAGGTTCGTCTAACAGCAGGATGTCGGGTTTTTGGAGAAGAATTTTGCCCAAACTCATCCGCATTTGCCAGCCGCCGCTGAAGGCGCTGACTAATCGATCGCTATCTTCTTGCTCAAATCCGATTTCTGGTAAAATTTTCTCGATTTGGGCTTCTAAACCGTAGCCGTTTAAGCCTTCAAATTGCCGTTGTAGCCGATCCATTTTGTTGATCGTGTCGTCGAGATTTTCTGGGGTGGCGGCTTCGAGATCTCGGTGCACCTCCATCAAAGATTGGTGGACTTCGTTAGCTTCGCTGAAGGCGCGCCAAAATTCTTCTTTGACGGTGCGGGTGGGATCGATTTCAAATTCTTGGGAGAGGTAGGCGATGTGGAGGCTGGCGGGGCGAATGACTTCGCCGGAGGTGGGTTCGATTTCGCCGGCGATGATTTTGAGTTGGGTGGATTTGCCGGCACCGTTAACGCCTACTAAGCCGATGCGATCGCCCGGTTTGACTTCCCAGGTGACATCTTTGAGTACGACGCCTGTGGGATAAATTTTACTGATGTGTTCGAGTCGCAGCATTGTTATCGAGACTGGGGAAGGGGAGGTTTAGCGGCGGATGGGATGCCGGCGCTGAGGTCGAGTTAATCTTAACAAATTTTAATTAAATTTAGACATTGATAAGATTTGGGTTTGGGAGGGCGATCGATTTGAGATTTTGGATTTTTGATTCTGGATTTTAGATTCTGGGCGCAGGGCTAGCGAGAAACCGGTTTTTTTAGGAAAATACTTGGCACCAAGCCCCAGATTCGCGAAAAACCCGGTTTCGAGGAGTGTGTGAGGGCGATCGCACTTGGGGAAGTTGAGGAAACAGGGCTATCGTGCTGTCTCAGATTGAATTTCTCGAATAATGGTTGAAACTTCTTCTTCTGAATCTAGATGTCGTGCCAAAACTTGGGCTGTTGCTTCTAGGAGGCGATCGCTAAACAATTTTGTTAAATCTTGCCGCAAACCTTGCCCAATGTAAAACTTGAGCAAAGCTGACAAAGGCATATCTCGATGCAGTGCTATTTTGTTTAGGGATTCTAAGGTATCTGTTGGGATTTCGATTGATACAGTTGTTGTTGGGCGCGATCGGACTTTTAATGTAAGTTCTTCTTCAGTGTTGTTCATATAATTTTCTTTCTGTACGGGTAACTGGACGTGCAGAAATTATGCGGATTCGCAGGCTGCGTTCTACATAAACCACTAGCAAGAGGCGTTGAGTAATAGAGTACCCTATAATAAAATCACGTTTCTCAGTCTCTGAACTAGCATCACCTTCCTTGTAGAAGGGGTCTAAGAAAACTTCGGTCGCTTCTTCAAAGGTAACACCATGTTTTTCTAGGTTGCTTTCTGCTTTGTTGTTGTTCCATTCAAACTGAATGTCTTGGAGGCGATACAAAGTATCCATATATGAATCTTAACACAGTCAAATTTAAATAATGTCATTTTTGGAGTAGCTGGGCATAAACATCATCCTCAGTATTATCCCAAATTGCATCTAGCGATACTCGGCTTGTCTGAAGCCAGAATTCAGACTCATCATCAGGTAGGAAAGTAACGAGAATCCTTGCACCTTCAGGAATTTCTATTGGTTCCAACAATTTAATTTTGCCTTGGCGAACGATCGCCCAAAGTGTCTTTAGCATCATAGGGTGAGTCCAGAATCGTTCGGGTTGTATCTCAATATATCGGATTCGTTGAGGACTTGCCCAATCATGACTGATAGTTCGATCGGGCGATCGCAATGAGGGCGATTCCCTACGGGATAGCTTAGCTTCACGAGTTTTGTGTTTGCTGGGAATTGACGAAAGGGCGATCGCTCTTCAACAGCCTTTTTGCAAGCAATTCGACAAGGTGGCGAAGAAGTGAGGAGAGAAGTGTGATCGCTTTTAGGAGTGAAAGGGCGATCGTCCGATCGCCCTTCACCACCTTTGTATCCGGTGCAACCATCAGGGGATTGCGGATAATCGCGGATGTTAATTCGGCTTATGTCACGACAGTGGCAGGTTTAAGCATTTTTAAAACAGACGGTGCTTTGACCAAGTTTTAACCAATTATCACTCGATCTAGGGCCACTTTTCCTAATTAGTATAACTCTCAGAAACGTTGTTCAATTTGCTGGAGTTATCTTTCACGTTGTTGGCGATATGTCATCACATTTTAGATGATGCTGAAGGGGAAAAACGCCAATTTTTGATTCCCAATTTCCCCTGCCCAAGTATATTTATTTTTCGGCTATTCGATCGAGTTTTTCCCTCAGCAACAAATCTAACAAAGAACGCAGCACAAACAAGCCACCACATCCGGCAACAGCAAAAGCTACGATCGCCCCCGTTTGATATCCGCCCACCAGCAGCACTGCACCCGTCAGTACCCCAAAACCAGTCATACAGGCAAAAATCAGAGTTTTTAAGGCTAAATTAATCCGTTTCAGGGCGCGATCGCTCTCCATGTTACGGACGCGAATTTGCAGCTCGCCATCTTCAATCCGCTGCTCCAAACGCTTCAGGAAAACTTGCGATTTGCTCGGCTGCTGCAACTTGTAGGTGATGAAATTTCGCGCTTGAAGAGCCAATTCTCCGATCGCATTTTTCCGTCCTTTACTTACCGCAATGGTCTTCACAAAAGGCTGAGCGCATACTAGGAAATTGTAGTTAGGATCGAGAGTTCTCGCAATGCCGTCCAGAGTCGTCAGCGACTTGACAATAAACATCATTTGTGCAGGCAAGCGAAACGGTTGTTGCTCGAACATGATGTACAGTTCGTTCTTGATTTCATTAAAAGCTTGAAAGTCGATCGGCTTATCAATAAACTTATCCAACAGAAAAGCAATCAGTCTCCGCACCGGCATCATATCCGGCATCGGCTCAACTAAGCCGATCGTAATTAAAGTATCGAGTACCTGATCGGTATCCTTTCTCAGCACAGCAAAAAAAGTCTTGACCATTTCGTCTTTAGCCAAAGACTTCACCTCTGCCATCATCCCGAAATCATAAAAAATTAAGCTGCCATCTTCTGTCACCGCTAAATTTCCCGGATGCGGGTCAGCTTGAAAAAAACCATCAATTAACAACTGCTTCAAGTAACAGGAAATTCCGAGTTGATTGAGCTTCGTAATATCTACTCCAATCGCCTCTAAGCTAATCCTATCATCTACTTTAATACCGGGAACATATTCTAAAGTCAGCACTTTTTGTGTCGTGTATTGCCAGTAAACTTTCGGGACAATAATTTGAGGGAATTCCTGAAAATTATGGCTAAAGCGATCGGAATTTTTCCCTTCTTGCACATAGTCGATTTCTTGATATAAAATCTTAAAAAACTCGTGATAAATAGATTCTAGGTCGTACTTGCGCGTCCAAGGCAAATGGCGATCGCAAAAACGCATCACTTGCCGCACCGCCTTCACATCCAAATTAAATAAACTTTCTAAACCCGGGCGCTGCACCTTGACAATCACATCTTCCCCGGTGTGCAGCCTCGCTTTGTGTACCTGTCCCAGACTCGCAGCAGCGATCGGCAACGGGTCAAAATCGCGGTACAAAGCATAAATATCCTTGCCTAACTCTGATTCTACAAGGGCGATCGCCTCTTCGGAACTAAACTCAGGAACCCGATCCTGCAACTGTTCCAACTCCTTGACGTACTCCAGCGGCAGCAAATCCGCGCGAGTCGAGAGAGACTGCCCGATTTTAATAAAAGTCGGGCCTAAATCCAGCAAAGTATTCACCAACCAATGGGCGCGAATTCTTCTAGTTTGAGCAGAATTATTTTGCAGCAGTCCATCCCACCACAAAAAAAACATAAACTTTGCCGTCGCAGCAAAAACGTCTATTTGTCGTGCCAGCGGCGAATATTTAGAACGTTGCCAACGCAGGAGTTTCGGTGCAGCTTTTGTGAGCATAATATTCGTCGCGATCGATTTTCGTGCACCGCAAAGATTTTAACTGGAAAAGGCAGAATTGGGAACCGGTGCTTCAGACCGACAGCAACACCGGCAAATGACACGCGAACTACCATAGAAGCAGAAACCGGGTTTTTTACGACAATACTGCATCAAAACCTTGAATTCCCAAATAACCCGGTTTCTTTGATATTGATGTGCCTAGGGCTAATGAATTTGGCTTGCAGGTGTCCTCGTCTCCGCCACGAGGCCAAGAAAGCGCAACTGCAAACCTCAAAAATCCAACGCCTTTGTTTAACTATTCTTCCCGATTAGAGACATCTGCTGCAAATTGGGGCAGAGTCAGAGTAAAACAGGTGCGCCACTGATCAGCAGTTTCAGAATTTTCTGACGGACTGCTAGAAACATCAATATTACCATTCAAGTGCTGTACTAAGCTCTTTACCAGAGCCAGACCCAAACCAGTACCCCGAATACCACTTTGGTCAGTCACACCAGTGCCGCGGCGGAACCTGTCAAAGATGTGTGGTAAATCATCATCAGAAATACCGCGCCCGCAATTAGAGACGCTCAAGAAAATAAGGTTGCTTGCTTCAGACACATCCAAAACTACCGCAGTCCCATCATCCGAGAAATTGCCAGCATTCGTCAGCAATTCCAGCAGAATTCGATTCAAGCTATCGAAATTGGTTTCGGACCACAACGAGCGCTCCGGTAAATTCACCACCAGACTTAATCCTTGATCCGCCCATTTTTTGTTAAAATCTTTAGCCAAATCCTGAATTAAAGGCTTGAGGTCAATCCTGATGCGAGACATAGGCGTTTGCTGAGAATCTAATTCTTTTAGCTTCAGCAAATCCTTAATCAGATTGATTTCCTGATTACATTCCTGATCCAGAATATCCAAATACAGAGTTATCTGCGCCGGCGATAATAATTCCCATTTCCGAAAGAGTTCAACAACTATCTTGATCTTCGTTAGAGGATGTTGCAACTGGTCGCTCGCGGCAGCAAGAAATTCATCTTTGAGCTGATTTAACCGTTGCAGTTGCTCTACTTGTTTGCGAGATTGTTCGTACAATATTGCCTGTACGTCAAGACTGTGCTTTAACTGAGCAGTTCGGTTTTCGACAAGAGTTTGTACTTGCTTGAGAGTTTGAGTTTGGATGATCGCCGTACTCAATTGAGCGGCGATTAATTCTACAACCTCTAATTCTTCAACTTGCCAGATCCGGGACGATGAGTGCTGCAAAACCAAGAATCCCAATACCGTGCCTTGTCCGCTTGTCCCTACTAGGGGAACCAACAAAAGGGCACTGATATCCTGTAGTTTCAAAATTTGTCTGATGTGTTCTGGTTGTTGCGCCAGCAGTTCGCGGGCGTCGGCAATCGCAAGGGATTGGGGAACCCGGTTGAATGCTTCCTGGCACAAACTAGACTCCGACATCCAAAAAGCAGGGAAATGATTTGATTGTGAGCTTGGTGTTGTGGATTTGGAATTAGCTGTTTTTTCCTTGGTTTTGGTTTTTGATGTCGAGCTTTTTTTGCCCGCATTGCTTGGTTCTATTGCTGGTTTATTTAGGTCTTTTTTCTGACTGGATTCGCAAACTAATTCGACCTTGGCTTGTGGCGTTTGATTGGGAGAGCGAGTTTTAAATAGAGGGTCTGTATATTTCAACAGCAGGATTTGACCTCTATCTACTTCCAGGGTATCGGCGGTTTTTTCAATTACTCGCTGCAAAATTTGATCGACTTCTGAATTCGTGTCGATCGCGGCAGCGACTCTGCCGAGGAGATTTTTGTATTTCGCTTGTCGTTGTAACTGTTGGTTTAAACTGGCAATTTCTTGAGTTTTTTGAATGTCAGCAATCGCGATGCCGATCGCCTCTAATGCTGCTTCTAGGCGCTGGCGATCGGCTGCTGACCACTCATGAGGTTGCGACTTACCAAGAACGATCATCCCATTTACAGCCCCTCCAAATCGCGCAGGCGCTGCCAAAATTGCCCGACAAGGCAGCGGTGTCACAGGGGAATTGGGCGATGAAGCTGCCGAAATCTCAAGATAGTCGGAGATGGCCACTATCTCACCGTCTGCTAGCACGTTTACCAGGACAGGATGTTCGAGCGATATGCTAGACGATGCTAATTTTGTGCTTTGGGAGTATTCGGGTGTTTGAGTTGCGTCCGCAGCGTTTGGTCGATCGCTCCTCTGAAGCCAGCAAGCATTCGGAATTACTACTTTCTGGTCAGCTACAGCAGCAACCAAACAGAAATCTGCCCCACAAGCAACCCCCAAAGTATTGGCTATTTGTAGCAGCAGGATTTCTCGATCGATGTTGGTCGCGAGAATTTGGTAAATTTGCTGCCCCAGAAGGGCAGGATCGACTTGGTACTGCATAAGACGATCCAGAAATTTTTGGACTGATACTGGTTCTGCGATTTGTGGTAGATGCAAAGTGCAAGACTCTGACGGCGATCGGTCGATCGAAGTAAAGTCTTGATTTCCCTGGTAATCGATCATGGCAACGAAGCCTTTATTTTAAAGTATTTGAGCTGGATCACGGTACAAATATAGAAACCTGTTCATAACATTCCAACCGACTATTATGATCCTGCTTTCTGCGTTCGCGCAGCCCGTCGGCGGGTAACTAAATCTGTAAAAGACTTACTCAGATCCGACCAAGTTCTATTTTGCTGTTTTCTAGCCTTGCATCTGTACGGGTTGAGCTTTAGCATCCTTGAGCAGTTGAGGATAAATCCTATTCCCACTAATTTTGACTATTATGAGTATGAAGCTTTTCTTCAGACCGCTTAGTGACACCCCTCTCCTGACTCTGTGATGTTTCTTATTTAAGTTTGTGATCCTGGTAAAATTTTATTGTGATATAAATCAGTCGATCGAGTGACTACGATCGCAAAAATTTAAACTAAAAAAAATTCTAGTCATCACAGATCTGAGATTTTTCGAGTTTTCTGTCAAAAACTCATCGATCGCAACTTCTAGAAACGCTGGGCGAGTTCTCTGGTTAAATTTATCCGACTTCCCTGCCTACTTATTTTGTGCTTCCTGTTGGGCTTTATCGCTATTTTGGCGGTAAAGTGCCGTCCGGTTGACAGCCGTTGCATAGCGGGGATGATTCGGGGACACGGCAGCCATCAAATCCGAAGCTTGCTGCCACTTAGTTGCTACTACTAACCAATTTTCGCGAGATTGAGCCGTTTTGCCGTCGGTGGCTGCTTGCTGGGCCACTCGTACTGCTTGTCCAAAAGGGTCAACAGCAGAATTAGCATTTTCTTTAAAAGTTTTCCCAGCAGGTGTCGTTGCCAAGGGAGTGGCACTGGCAACTGCTTGGCTGGTGGCTGTTGTGCTGTTTGGCACTTGAGAATTGAGTCCTTTGTAGATGGCGGCCGCCGCAGCGAGCAACAACACGGTCAAGCTGATGCCGCCGACGATACTGCGCTGAAATGGTCGCGGTTGCCGCATTGATCGAGGTGCAGCGATTCTCGGCAAAGCCCGCTTGCCTTGAGCTTGGCGTTCGTGATGGGCGGCGGCCAAACGCTTGAACAAATTCGGCTTTTTGAGTTTAATTTCTTGAGACCACAGTAATTGATTTTCTGGATCGTGGCTAATTTCTTCGAGCCACAGCAGTTGGTGTTCTCGCACCAGCCGGCTGTTGATGTTGACTCGGCGAATATTGCGGGGCGAGAGGCCTTCCAAAATTTCTCGAACTCGATCGACCAAACTAGACTGTTCGAGCAGTTGGGATGTTGCAGCTTCGCACAGTAGTTGCAGCACCCCATCGGCAAACACGGCTCTAGCCCTGACGCCTGCCTGTGCCAGTTCATCGTTCAGAATTTGAATAATTGAGGAAACCGATCCCTCGCGAGCTTGTCGAGCAATGTCATCTACTGGATTCGCCATAAAAATATCTTGATGCTTAGCAATCTGTATAACTGTTAATCTAAATGCTCGGATCTGATTTTCGCCTATACAGATTATCGCCGACATTCCCCGGTTAAAATGGACAAATGCAAATCTTGCATTACCAATCCGACATAAAAATATCACGGCAGCATCTGAGAAGCCAAGAGGAAATAAACTATGGGCAAAGTAATTAGCGGTCAAATTTTTGTTTTAGACGACAACATCGATACAGATCAAATTATCCCTGCCGAATACCTGACTCTGGTTCCCTCGAAACCGGACGAGTACGAGAAACTAGGCAGTTATGCGATGATTGGTTTACCCGATCGCTACGACAAGTTTATCGCGCCCGACGAACAGAAAACCCGGTATCCGATTATCATTGCCGGCGAAAATTTTGGCTGCGGTTCTTCGCGGGAACACGCTCCGATCGCTCTGGGGGCTGCGGGTGTCAAAGCGGTGGTGGCTTTGTCTTACGCGCGCATTTTCTTTCGCAATTGCTCGGCTACTGGCGAATTGTACCCGATCGAATCTGTCGATCGACTTTGCGACTTATTTGTCACAGGCCAGGAAGTGACGATCGACTTTGCGGGCGATCAAATCATCAACCACACTCTAAATGTTACTTACTCCCTCAAGCCTTTAGGAGATGTCGGGCCAGTAATTGATGCCGGAGGGCTATTTGCCTACGCACGCCAAACGGGAATGATCGCAGCTCGTTCTTAACTGCTAAAATCTGAAATGTAGGGTGTTCTTCGGCGCACCTTACAAATATCAGTAGAGCCTCAAATCGCATCAATAAAACTCAATAAAATGCGCTGGTGAGCACGGCCGAAAGGTCGCACATCTCCAGACTTTTCAGAATAGTATTTACCAGCCCGAATATCCTCCGTTGTCAACAACTGCATATCCCAACCTTCCTGCAAAACTAAATCCTTGACATCCGCACTAAGTTGTGAGTGAAAGACATGGCGAAGAACATCTCCTTCGACATCGTGACAGAAAAAAGAAACAGTTGCAGGAGCCCAGCTAATTTCCTCTACTAATTCCCGCATCAAAGCAACTTCCGCAGTTTCTCCGGGTTCCAAGTGTCCACCAAACAAAGCCCAATGTCCGGGATACCTAATATTCGGAACATCGTCCCGCAACTGGCAGAGAAACTTGCCGTCTTGGTATAAAATTGCGATCGCAACGTGAATTTGAGTCATAAAGAAGTTCGGCAACGGATTATGTAACGGATGTAACGGATTTCAGCATAAATAAACATACCCACAGCGCCCAAGTAGAATTACAAACTTTTGATTTTCATGAAATCGACGTACTTAATGATTGAAAAACAATAGCGTGTAGCTATTTTCCTTGATCAGCCACTGGAGTACGCTTGAGTTGTTCCATTTCCTCAACATAAACTTCACCTAAATCTTTACCAACCAAATCCTTCAGCTTAATACTTTTATAACGGACTTCTCCCTTCAGCAATACTTCATCGCCAAGCTTCGGCAAAGCTTGCTTAGTTAAAATCCAAATCTTACCAGTACCGTCTTGAAGTTGATAAGCCGCATTCCCCACAAACGGAGCGCGATTTTCCACCTTTCCCCGGAGATAAACTTCACCATCGACTTGCCGCTTTTGTTGAATGTCGCCAATACTAGCAACATTAAAACCAAGATTGAGTTGAGACATGGGTAAATTGCCACAACTGAGCAAACCGCTGGTAAGTATTAGCAATAAAGAGCCTATGGAGTATCTTTGAACCCAAACTTGCTGAATTACAGTAGTCATTTGTCAAATGATTTGAGATTTGAGATTGTGAGATACGACTTACTCTAACAGAATCCCAAGAGTCGATCGCAAGTCAGAAATTTCTCTAGTACAATCCTTGACGGCGATTAAGCTAAAATCTAAAATCGTCAGCCCCTAACCCAGAGTCTACAATGGATGCCAAAACTGCTCAAATACTAGATGGTAAAGCTTTAGCGACCAAGATTCAAAGCGAGCTGAGCGATCAAGTCCGCGCCCTACAGCCCCAGATGGGGCGTCCTCCGGGACTTGCGGTGCTGATGGTGGGCGACAACCCAGCCAGCGCGGCTTACGTGCGTAACAAAGAGCGTGCCTGCGCTAAGGTTGGTATAGCTTCCTTTGGCCAGCATTACCCAGCAAATGTGACTCAAGCGGAACTCGAACTTGCAATTCATGCACTCAACGAGGACGATCGAGTAGATGGCATTTTAGTGCAACTACCGCTACCAGAAAACTTAGATGCAATTTCGCTGCTGTACCAAATTGCCCCAGACAAAGACGCTGACGGACTTCACCCTATAAATTTAGGCCGCTTGGTGCGATCGGAGCAAGGTTTGCGCAGTTGTACTCCCGCCGGAGTGATGCGGTTATTACAGGAATATCAGATTGATTTGAAAGGAAAAAATGCTGTTGTTTTGGGACGTAGTATTTTGGTGGGTAAACCGATGGCGTTGATGTTATTAGAAGCCGATTGTACTGTTACTGTAGCTCATTCGCGGACGCAAAACCTAGAATCAATTACTAGCCAAGCCGATATTTTAGTAGCCGCGGTCGGCCGCACCGAAATGATTACAGCTAATATGGTTAAACCGGGAGCAGTAGTAATTGATGTTGGTATTAACCGTGTTGTCAATCCAGATGGTACTAGCCGTTTGGCCGGAGATGTAGATTTTGATGCTGTGAAAACAGTAGCCGGATTGATTACGCCGGTGCCGGGAGGAATCGGGCCGATGACTGTTGCTATGTTGTTGGAAAATACAGTTTCGAGTTATACGAAAAAAATGGTTTGACGCGCGAATAGCGGTAAGGTGCGCAGTGCGCACCCTACATAATTAGGTGCTGCGGTTTATTCAATAGCAAATTCGCTGAATAAAACCACAAATGACGGACGAAATAATTCGCTACTACAGAGGCTAAGTCTGCCGCCTACGCCGACTACTGCTTAACAGCAACAACCCGAATTCGGCGATAGTCTGCACTCCAATTACCGTCGTGGTAAAGGGCGGGCCGCAAACGTTCTTCAACTGTACGAATTACGTGCGATCGCACTTCCTGCGACAAACCCGACAAAAACCCGCCTGCAAACATCTCAATCCAATTTACCATACCAGCGCTGCCACCTTCTAGGGGAGTTGGGCGATCGAACAAAACCGCATAACTCACCTCAAAACCCTGGTTTTCCAGCAGCAGAGCATACTCGCCGATACTCGGAAAATACCAAGGATTAAGCGATTCAGGCTCCGAACAGCCAATTTCTGACAAAACGCTCAAAAGTGCACGGGCGATCGCTCCCACATTCCCCTTACCGCCAAACTCAGCAACAAAACGCCCACCCGGCCGCAGCGCTTTTTCCACACAATGAATCACAGCATCCGGCTGCTTAATCCAGTGCAAAACAGCATTAGAAAACACCGCATCTAACGGATCTTCCACTTGAAAATCCTGCGCATCCGCAGCCGCAAAGTTAATGTGAGGATAATTTGCTTGAGCCGTGGAAATCATAGACAAAGAGGAATCAATACCTTGAACAAAAGCACCACTTTGAGCAATTTTTTCAGTTAACTGTCCTGTACCGCAGCCCAAATCTAGAATCCGTTCTCCAGCCTTCGGAGCGAGCAAATCCAAAAGCGATTCACCGTACTCCCAAACAAAAGCATGATTTTGCTCATAAAGAGCTGTATTCCAAGAATCTTGTGACATTTGAAATTCCTCAATTTGTAAATTACAGAGCTTGAAACCGCTTCTATACAACCAAAACCCGGATGGTGCGCGGGTTGAAGAGTGTAGCGATAAACCGGGTTGCTGAGACAAGTGCGCGATTGGTTATTGAATTATTTACCAGCAAGCAAACCAATTGCATCCCCCTCAATAGGACAAAATCTAATATTTTCCAAAATCTCCGCTGATATCCAAATTAGCCATTGTTTAATTCTCAACTTCGCTTATTAATCACTGTATTAAATGCCATCATTAATGTCCAATATTTTTTTAATTCATAACTTATACTTTTAAAGTATTAATGCTTGAAGATGTATGGAACTGCGACATTTGCGTTACTTTATTGCCGTTGCAGAGGAACTGAATTTCACTCGCGCAGCGGAAAAATTGCACATGGCTCAACCTCCGCTAAGCCAACAAATTCAGCATTTGGAGGCAGAGTTGGGCTTTCAACTGTTTCGCCGCACCAAGCGGACGGTGCAGCTAACCGCTGCGGGACAGGTTTTTTTTGAGGAAGCGCAAAAAATTCTGCTACAAGTCGATCGGGCAATTCAACTCGGCAAACAGACAAGCCGCGGGGAACTCGGCCAACTGACTGTAGGCTTTGTGAGCTCGGCAGCACACAATATAGTTCCAGCCATCTTGCAGGCGTTTCGCACTCGCTATCCCGCAGTCTGCCTCGAATTGCACGAACTGACGACAAACGAACAGTTGCAGCGGTTACGGGAAGGACGAATTGATATCGGCTTCCTGCGCCCTCCGATCGAGGAAGATGGCATAAATTCAGAAATCGTTTTTCGAGAGCCTCTGATCGTGGCGCTGCCAGAAACGCATTATTTAGCCGATTCACGCGCTGTTGTGGAATTGCGATCACTCTCTGCCGAAACGTTCATCTTATTTCCGCGTTCCCAGGCTCCGGGACTGTACGATGCGATCGTCAGTCTTTGTCTGCAAGCAGGTTTTAGCCCGATCGCGGGTCAAGAAGCGATTCAAATGCAGACAATTATCAGCTTGGTAGCAGCTGAGATGGGGTTGGCGATTGTTCCGGCATCAATGCAAAATTTCCAGCGCAGCGGGGTTGTTTACAAATCTTTGCCAGAATCAACCTGCATGGTGGCGATCGCCCTAATTTGGCGCAGCCATCCCACGGAGGCGGTGCAGCGGTTTTTGGAAGTCGCCAGACAAATCAGCGGATTTGAGATTTGAGACTGTAGATTTTAGATTGACGGCTAATTTGACAAAGTTATCAAAACTCAAAGATTTTCTGTGCAACAACACCCGTAGAATAATTAATTGATGCTCGGATTTCGGGCAACCACTACCGTAAAAGTCGGCGCGATCCGACCAGAACGGCTCACAGTATCCCCAATCACATTCAGTACAAGAGAGCAAGGGATGGTATTTGCAACAACAGAAATGGATTCGTCCCAACCGGAATCCGCTTTCGACTTATCTAGTTACCTAGTCGAGCAAAAAAAGGCGATCGAGGTAGCTCTCGACAGTGCACTACCGGTCATCTACCCAGAGAAAATTTACGAAGCAATGCGCTACTCGCTGCTAGCGGGAGGAAAACGCCTGCGTCCAATCCTGTGTGTGGCTAGCTGCGAACTGGCTGGCGGCACTGCTGCTATGGCAATTCCCACAGCTTGCGCTTTGGAAATGATCCATACAATGTCGCTAATTCACGACGATTTGCCGGCAATGGACAATGACGACTATCGGCGCGGTAAACTGACGAACCACAAAGTCTATGGCGAGGATATCGCCATTTTGGCTGGCGATGGTTTGTTGACCTATGCTTTTGAATTTATCGCTACTCAAACTCAGAACGTACCCCCCCAACAGGTGTTGCAGACGATCGCCCATTTGGCGCGCGCATCCGGCGCTGCTGGACTCGTAGGCGGTCAGGTGGTTGACCTGGAATCGGAAGGAAAAACAGATGTTTCTCTGGAAACATTGAATTACATTCACGCTCACAAAACCGGCGCGCTGTTAGAAGCCTGCGTGGTTTGTGGGGGAATTTTGGGTGGAGCCTCAGCAGCAGATTTGCAACGGTTGTCTCGTTTTGCTAAAAATATTGGGCTGGCTTTCCAGATAATTGATGACATTCTGGATATTACTGCTACTCAAGAAGAATTGGGCAAAACTGCTGGCAAAGATGTTCAAGCAGGGAAAGTGACTTATCCTAGTTTGTGGGGAATTGAGGAGTCTCGGCGCCAAGCCAAACAGCTTGTTGCTGATGCTAAGGCTCAACTGGCAGTGTTTGGGAGTAAAGCCCAACCTTTATTGGGAATCGCGGATTTTATTACCAGCCGCAGTAACTAGAAATACTAAAGAATATGCAGGAAATTTGCAGCGGCATCTTAAACAATCATGTACTGATAGTTGCTTTGATCGCTTGTCTGTCGGCTCAAATCATTAAATTGCCGATCGAATTAATCAAAAATCGCAAGTTTAATCTGCGGTATTTGGTAACAACGGGCGGAATGCCCAGCTCTCACTCGTCTTTTGTGGGCTCTTTGGCTACGGGAGTCGGACAAACGATGGGATGGGAAAGTCCAGAATTTGCGATCGCAGCGATCTTTGCAATTATTGTCATGTACGACGCTGCTGGAGTGCGCCAAGCTGCCGGCAAACAAGCTCGCATCCTCAACCAAATTATCGACGAGTTTTTTGAAGAAGACCACAACCTGAATGAGGCTCGCCTCAAAGAGTTGCTGGGACACACTCCTTTTCAAGTGCTCGTCGGTTTGGGGCTGGGAATCGCTATTTCTTGGATCGCAGGGCCTGCATATTAGTTAACAGTTAACTAATGACTGTTAACTGTTAACTAATGACTGTTAACTAATGACTGTTAACTAATGACTGTTAACTACTGACTACTGACTAATGACTACTGCCCAAATTCTGCTTGCAGCAAGTCGTCGTTGTCGTCGGCGATGGTGGCGACAATAGTAATGGCGCGTGAAATTTCCCCAGCAGAGATTTCGGCGATCGCCCGATTGGATATTACCGCAACTTGGTTGTCAACGATCGCAAAATGAGATTCCAAAGTAGACAGCCAATTCATTTCTAGAAGTTTCCGCATTAATTCCGCTTCATTCTTGGCCGGCAACTGGAGCACAAAAGCCCAGACAGTCAAAGTATCATTTTCGGTTTCGCCCGTGAGTTGCACGAACACTTCAACACTACCGTACTTAAATTTCCAAAGATGTCCGCCAGCTTCATTTTGACCGACCATCACTTTTTGGTCTACAGCCATGCTGGCAATCACAGTTTCAATTTCTTCTGCATAGCTGACTGCTGTGGCTTTTTCGACCTGCTCAGAGGCGATCGCGCTTTCACTCGATAGGCTTTCTGCGGAAGCTGTTTGTGGGTTCGGCTCGCTGTTAGTCATGATTAATATTTAAACGGAAAAGTATTCCAATAATCTTTACCAATACAGTTTACTTCCTATTTAGGACTTACCAAAATAGGACTGATAGGATTTTGGATTAAAGAATTAGGCTTGACTTAAATAATTACTGGTTCCCAGACAGAGCCTCGGAACCCATGTCCAGAGGCTCTGCTTCGCCTATATCTAAGCCTTGGGCTTAGCGGCCGCGGGCTTCTTCTCAATGGGTTTTAATCCGTTGAGAAACATCGGCACAAATTTTTCCACAAATGCCTGGGGGTCTCGATTCCAGGCGCGTTGAGCTACATCGACTCTCGTCATTTGCAAGTCGGGGGCGAGCAGGGTTGCCGGCAAGCGTTCCATCAGGTATTGCGGACGTTCCCACAGGGGCATGGTGTTAGCAATATCCACTAGATGGGTGACGCGACGCAGTTCTGCCCCCAGCATGATATCCATTCCCGATGCAAATGCTGCTTGTTCGATCGCCACATACTTGCGTTTTGCCTGTTCCACCTTCTGGCGATGTGCGGGGCTCTTGGCAGCAATTGCGCCCAGCCAGCGGTTGCCCCAGCGGACGTGACCGGCTTCTTCGGGAAAAATCTTTTCGATGGTTTCGCGGATTTTGACGTTTTCGTCGGTTTGAGGAGCCTTTTTGAGGGCGTGGATGTGGGCAGAGAAATACTCGCATCCCCGCTTCTCGGTGACATTAATCGCGGCTAGGGAAGAAATTACAAAATCTTCGCGGTCTTTGGTGGGGTCTTGTTGCTCGCTGTCGAACAACCTTTCAAATTCGTCAATGTAGGAGACTCCCGGCGGCTTTCCCACCTTCTGGCCGATGTCTACCAGGAGGTCGGTAAGCCACATGGCGTGTCGCGCTTCGTCAGAAATGTGCCGGGAAAGATCCCGCACGAGTTCTGCCGGTTCGCCGTCTAGCTGTTCGATCAAGTCCGTGAGGTCTTTGCAACTGCGCTGTTCGCTGAAGCGGTAGCGGTTGAGGGTGATCAGGTGGATTTCGCGATCGCGCACCACTTGACTTAAAATCTCGCGCGCTCCCATGCCGTTGCGAAGCTTACGGGGATAGGCAACTGTCATGTTTGTATGTTGTTTTGTAAAGATACCTATATAAGTGTAACGCAGTTTTGAGGACAACCAATTCCCTCACCCGGCAGAAAAAAGTTGTTGTGCGCTCTTGTCAAAGATCGATGTTGAATGTGTTGTCAAGTTAATCAAAAAGGCGATCGCCCTAGATTTACTTTCCTGTATTTACGTTTAACACCGCAGTGGCGATCGCGAATTGTGCGATCGGCTGACTCATGTATTTAGAAACACATTGTTTTACAAAACATACTATTAAATCGGAATAATTTCATGTATCTTTAGATAGATATTGTGTGAATTATTTATATATAAAAAACCTGATAGTTTATATCAGAAAATCTGACTGACCTAGATCAAAAATTATGTAGCTAAATTAACTTTTTAGCGTTATATTGATTTACAGAATACAAAACCTAGGTGACTCACTTGGCTGATATCGTTGATACCGCAGTTGCGGCAGGCTCTTTTACAACTCTAGTTGCTGCCGTCAAAGCTGCTGGTTTAGTAGAAACTCTCAAAGGCGCTGGGCCCTTCACAGTTTTCGCTCCTACAGACGAAGCTTTTGCTAAGCTTCCCGCAGGTACTGTAGAATCACTGCTTAAGGACATTCCTAAGCTCAAAAAAATCTTGACTTATCATGTCGTTTCTGGAAAAGTTATGGCTGCTGATGCGGCTAAGCTGAAATCTGCGAAGACAGTTGAAGGCTCAGAAATTAAAATTGATGCTTCCAATGGCGTCAAAATCAATGATGCTACCGTTACCACAGCCGATGTTGCTGCTGATAATGGTGTCATCCACATTATTGATGCAGTCTTGCTTCCTGCGTAAGCACAGATTTAGATAGTGCAATACTATCTTGAGGGCGGTGGCTATTGTTAGCTACCGCCCTGTTTTAATTGATAAGAAGAAGGAAGAAGGAAGAAGGAAGAAGGAAGAAGGAAGAAGGAAGAAGGAAGAAGATATACACGGCAAGTTTTTTAGGGTTCCGTATTTTACTTTTAATTGAGTGTATTTATTTGGTTGCAAAATAAACAGTTTACCCCGCTAGATAATTAAAATTATTTTAAAACTATGATACAGCAGGGGAAATTGGTCGATCGCACGAAGCGATTGTCTGCCCCAAAATTGTCACTGCTGGATTTACCCAGAAAACAGGCTGTAAGCCAATCACCTTCGTACTCTGGGGCCCATTTGTGGTTCATGGGTAGATGCCATGCTTCCAAACCCAAAATTTATCCCAGAAACCGGGTTGATGGGGGCTGGGCTTAAATAAGATACAATGAGAAGCACAAGGAAAGTGCGATCGACATTATTTGACAATCAAGCTATGCAATCTACAACTCAGTCCGAGACAGCACCGGCGATGGACGCTCCCAAACACGGCTTACCCGTTACCATCATTACAGGATTTCTCGGCAGCGGCAAAACAACCCTGCTCAACCACATCCTGAGCAACCAGCAAGGTTTGAAAACAGCAGTTTTGGTCAATGAATTTGGCGAAATCGGCATCGACAACGAACTAATTGTCACCAGCGACGACAACATGGTTGAGCTGAACAACGGCTGCATCTGCTGCACAATTAACGAAGATTTGGTTAATGCAGTTTACAAAGTTTTAGAACGTCAAGAAAAACTCGACTATCTAGTAGTAGAAACTACCGGACTCGCCGACCCGCTACCAGTTGCTCTAACTTTTTTAGGCACAGAACTGCGCGACCTGACCCGTCTTGATTCGATAGTTACAGTCGTAGACGCAGCCAACTATAGCTTAGATTTGTTCAACTCTGAAGCAGCTCACAGTCAAATAGCTTACGGCGATATTATTGTCCTCAACAAAACAGATTTGGTTGAAGAAGCAGATTTAGATTTGTTGGAAGTTAAGATTCGCGATGTCAAACAAGGTGCTCGAATTTTGCGAGCAGTAAAATCGGAAGTTCCCCTACCGCTCATCCTCAGTATAGGATTGTTTGAATCAGGGAAATATTTCTCTGAGGAAACTCCTAGCAGTCACGAACATCACGATCATAGCGCTCACGACCATAGCGCTCACGGACACGAACATCACGATCATAGCGCTCACGATCATAGCGCTCACGATCATAGCGCTCACGGACACGAACATCACGACCATAGCTCTCACGACCATAGCCATCATGACCACTCCGACCATTTAGAAAATGACGGATTTACCTCAATTTCTTTCCAGAGTGACAAGCCGTTTTCTCTAAGAAAATTTCAATATTTCTTAGACAATCAACTACCAACCAACGTGTTTCGCGCGAAAGGGATTATGTGGTTTGAAGAAAGTCCCAAACGGCATATTTTTCACTTGAGCGGCAAGAGATTTTCGATGGACGATGACGAGTGGAAAGGTGAGCCAAAAAATCAACTTGTGATGATCGGTCAGGGCTTGGATACTGAGACTTTGCGATCGCAAATCGAAAACTGTCTCTGTATGCCTGCACCCAATCGCGGCAAAGGTTTCGGGAAAAACTAAAGCTTAAAAACTAAGCATAACAAACCTGTGCTAGCTAGAAACCCGGTTTATTTCGTCTAGACTTCGCGGCCAAAACCAAGAGTTATCCGAGAAACCGGGCTTTGTTTTTATAATTCCTCTTCTGATTTCCCATGCGAGTGATCATCCAGCGAGTCAAATCATCTCAAGTCCAAGTTAACGGTAAAATTGTCGGCAAAATCGGCTGCGGACTCAACTTGCTTGTAGGTATTGCAAACACCGATACCGAATCAGAACTCGACTGGATGGCTCGCAAATGTCTAGAATTGCGTTTGTTTCCAGACTCGGCTAGCGACGGCGGCCGCTGGGACAAGTCCGTACAAGACATCGGCGGCGAGTTGCTGGTTGTCAGTCAGTTTACGCTGTACGGCGACTGTCGCAAGGGTCGGCGGCCTTCGTTCGATCGCTCTGCCGCCCCAGAAGCCGCCGAAAAACTTTATGAAAAATTTGTCGAAAAGTTGCGCCACAGCGGCTTAAAAGTCGAAACAGGGCTGTTTGGAGCTCAGATGCAAGTCTCTATAGATAATGACGGCCCGGTGACTTTGTTATTAGAGAGAGAATCCGGGTGAATTGTTTGCAGACACCCCTGGCGGTGCTTGCGAGAGCAGTGTTTGCTCTACATATAGCAATCAGAGAACGATGACTACAAACTCGCGCTGGTGGTTTTAGGTCGCAGGAATTCGACATTCAACTCTAGTTTCTTTCCCAGCCACAAAGAATGTGCCGTGTGGTCTTCAACATCGTCGCCTGTTTCGGGATGAACGAGAATATCTAGTTCCTCGCGATGAAGCATTAACCAGGGAACGACTTTGCCAAACTGCTGCGGTAAAAATGCAACTTGATACATCGCTTGGGGGTGGGGGCCAATGGGTTTGTCATGCCAGCGCCCGAGCTGTACCTCAAACCGACTCAATCCTTCACGCACGCGGGCCGCAGCATCGCGGCTATCAGTGTCGAAGTAAATATGGGCGTGAAAATCAACAATTTCGATGGTGTCTTCTTTCATGATTTGCAGTGGGTGATTGAGCCGACATCTGCACAAAACGGCTGTTAACTTTAGGTTAACTTGACTTGCGCTCAAGTGCGAAATTCAGCCAGCAGTGTTGTTCGCACTCGCGGGCCGTAGCTTTGATTGGGGCGAGTGCGATCGCATCTTCCCCCAACAGCCGACAGCACTTTCGGTTCCATACCGTACACATCTCGCAGCACATTATTGACATGGGGAAACGCGAAATACTCCGTCAGTTTCCCCATGAGGTGATTGAAAGGTTGATATCGGTGGCGGTGCACGCCCTACACAATACTGTGCTTCTTCCTTCTTCCTTCTGCCATAAAAACAAATTTGCAGATTAACCGGGTTTCCCAACTGCTGCGGCGTAGGTTCTGAAGATAGTGCAGTTCGCTACACTCTGCCGACTCTCAATTCCGCAATCTCCAACGCCGAAAACCCCCTCAAAAGACCAGTTGGTAAATTGTCCACTCAGCGGCCCCGGAACACCGTCCATCTTTGTCGCGATCGCCGTACCATAATTACAGCTCAGAATGCTTGTACAGTAAGGATTTAAGGGTAATAAAATATATCTCCCACAGCCAGCGCTTAGAATCAAATTCAGTAGCCAAAAACTGTTGCATGAGAGAGTGGAACACTGGCATCACTGTGCCTATCTGTATTTCCCTATATTCAATACATAGAGAGTTGAATCAGCACAGCAAGCGAAACCGCGAGCAACTGTCGCCTCACTCCCTGCCCGCTTACGCTACTACCGGATAAACGCCATGACTGTCAAAACTGCCACCAACACCGTCAACTGCAACACCGCTTCTAACCTCAACTTCATTCCGGCCACCTCCGAACAAACCGCCGAAATCAATACAGTGTCGAGCATTGATGTTCTGGCTTTGGCTGAATTCGCCCTCAAAGAATTGCAAGCGGAAATGAAAAAATCCAGCCGCAGCGCTCAAGCAGTGGCGATGCGGATTGCCAAGGAAGTCGAACGGATTTGCCAAAAAAGCGATCGCATCCAAGTTTCCGGCGAAGTTGAAGCTTGGCAAATCACCTTGGCTGAACACCGGTTGCAAAAAACTCTACAATTCTATCGCCTCGGTTCCAAACAAGGCCGCGTCGAACTGCACTCTCACCTCGCGGCGATGATTTACCGTCATGTTGCTTCTTTTCGCTCGAACTTGAATTTCCAAGCTCGCTACAACATGATTGAAGACTTTTTGCAAGGCTTTTACATCGAAGCTTTGCGCGCTTTCCGCCGCGAACACCAACTGGATCTCAACTACACTCCCCACACGCAGCTAGAATTGGCTGAGTACATGGCTTTCACCGAACAATACGCCAAACGTCAAATCGGTTTACCCGGCCGCAATCGCCAACGCCTGATTGTGCTCCGCGCTCAAGGATTTGCTAAGGGCCAACCTCCCGAAACTGCGATCGACATTGAAATGGCTGTAGAATCCGGCAAGGGAGAAGATGCGGAAATGTACAGCCGTTCTCCGGCGCTGCAACAAGTCCGCGAACAAATGGTTTCGGAAACTGTTGATCCGGCTGATGCTGTGTTGCGCGATCGAGTTGTCGCTGAATTGATCGCTTATCTGGAAGCCCAAAATCAGCCCGAATGTGTGAGTTACTTAATGTTGAAATTGCAAGACCTTTCGGCTTCGGAAATCGATCGCGTTCTCGGTTTATCTTCCCGCCAGCGCGACTACTTGCAACAACGGTTTAAGTACCACGTCGAAAAATTTTCCCGTACTCAAAACTGGAAACTGGTTCACGAATGGCTGGGTGCTGATGTCGATCAAAAGCTGGGAATGACTTCGGACAAATGGGAAGCATTTCGTGCTCAACTGTCGCCAGAAATGCAGCAACTGTTAGAAATGAAGCGGAATCAAGAATGCGACAAGGCGATCGCCACTGCGCTCAACTGCACTCCCAAACAAGTTCAAAAACGCTGGGCACAACTGTTGGATCTGGCAAGCCAGACTCGCAACAGCAGCCAAGCTTAATGGGTGATCCAACATGAACGCAACTGTTTTCTTGAGTTTGGAAAATGCGATCGGGTGTGGCACCGGAACCGGAATGCCCGCCCCGTCGTCCGCTCTCAAATCTCCAAATGGGGATGCTAGATTATGATAGATTTTGAGCTAATTAAATATATTAAAACAGCACTAATTTTTCTTAATATTTATGATTCCCAGGTAATCCATGGGAATTTTTTTTTAGAGTAGGAACGGGCTTTCTGGCCCGTTCCACAAAAATTCAATGTTCTTGTGGAACGGGCCGGAGAGCCTCTTGTTGAGAAGGTTGAAACATATGAGTTTCAACCACAAAGTCCCATAAATGAAGTAGTGAACCCAGGTTTTGTATTATAATTAGCATCAACGATCGCGCCCCAAGAGAAACTATAAAATTTATGTGTCTCAATCCCGGAGATATACTGGCTGAACGCTACAGAATTATTGCTCAATTAGGACGGGGAGGGTTTGCTAGAACCTACACGGCTAACGATCTAAGCAGACCCGGAAATGTGTGCGTTGTCAAGGAAATTCCTTTTCCGTCATCGAACGATCCGCGCGTTTTAAGAATGGCAAGGCGGCAATTTGAAAGGGAAGCTAGCGCTTTGTACAGTCTCGACAATCACTCGTGCATTCCCAAATTATCCGCTGACTTTGAAAAAAACGATCATTTTTACTTAGTTCAAGAATATATTCAAGGACATCAGCTTAAGGAAGAACTCACTTCAGGCAAACAGTGGACGGAGGAGAAAGCGATCGCCTTGTTGCGAGCAATTCTGGAAATTTTAAAGTTAGTCCATAAAGAAAATATTATTCACCGCGATGTTACACCTTCTAACTTAATTCGGCGAAAAACAGATAAACAAATTGTTTTAATTGATTTTGGGGCTGTCAAAGAAATCAGCACTTTTACCACTGACTCTACAGGTGAAATAACATCCCAGGCGATCGGCACAAGCGGTTATATGCCTGCCGAACAATACAATCCCCGGTCTGTCCCGCAACCATATAACGATATTTACGCCCTAGGAATCATCGTGATTCAAGCTCTTACCGGGAAGGTTCCCACAAATCTCCCGCAAGACCCCCAGACTTGTGAAATAGTCTGGGATTACTCCACGTCCGATCGCCCTGCGGTACAAGTGAGCGACCGTTTCAAAAATATATTAACCCGGATGGTGCGCTTCCACTTTCAAGAGCGCTACCAATCTGTTTCTGAAGTTTTGCAAGACTTGGAGGCGATCGACAAACAGCCCAAGTCACCCAAACCTGTGCGCTTTCGCTGGCCGCTGTTAGGCGTTGCGGGAATTTGCGTCGGATTGGCGATCGTACTTTTAATCCCCAGAATTTCCCCGCTAATCCCCAGAATTTCCCCGCCACCAACGCAGCCTACACCCTCCGCTGATGGTGTAAGTTCCGGTGAAAAACTCCTAGTACAAACCTTCGCCATTTGGCCAAAACAAAGGGGAATTAATGAATTTGCAGACTCTAATTATTCAGAAGCTTTAAAATTGCTCAAACAGTCCTGGCGAGAAGACCGCAGAGACCCAGAAACTTTAATTTACATCAACAATGCTCTGCTAAAGACAATCAAGGCAGACTATTACACGATCGCAATTGTTGTTCCCATCCGCAGAAAGGATGACGGCAGCATTCTTAACGCCAATTTAGCAGAAGAACTGCTGCGCGGCATTGCTCAAGCTCAAACCGAAGTAAATTTAGGTCTCCTCGCTGCAAATGACAGCAATAAAGATTTTCCAGGTCAAGGATTTCTCGAACCAAAAGCTATCAAAGGAAAAGGTCTCAAAGTCATCATTGCGGATGATGGCAATATCAAATCCTACGCAGTTCAAAGGGCAAATTACCTAGTCGCTCAGCCAGATATTCTAGCAGTCATAGGACACTACACCAGCGACATGACCGTGGCAACAGTAGATATTTACAATCAAAATAAACTGGTCGCCCTTTCTTCGGGAAGCACAACAGAAGAACTAACACGCAAACCTCGTAAATTTTTCTTTCGGACGGCTCCGACAACTAGCATAGAAGCTGAAGGTTTAGTAAATCAACTGCTCTCAGTAGGTCAGAAAAAAGTTGCAGTTTTTTACAATCCCAACAGTCCGTTCAGCGCTTCTTTGTGGGAAGAATTCAAAAAGCAATTTGAAGCCCAAGGAGGTTCGACTTTTAGACTCAGTAATTATTACGACTTATCTAAAAATGATTTCAACGCTAAATCAGCAATCAAAGAAGTTGAGAAAACCGGAAAAACGGCGATATTGGTCATTCCCGACGGTCAAGTTACTAAGGCTGTAGAAAATGCGCTAGAAATGATTAAAGCTAACGGCGATCGCAATTGGATTGTCGGGCCCTGGACGCTGTACGAGCCGAGAACGCTAAAAGTAGCAAAACAGCTAAAATCCATTGAAAAACTGGGCATATCCGTGTTTTGGCATCCGACAATTAGTTTTGACAAAAAGTTTCCAGTCAACGCTGAAAAATTGTGGGGAGGCCCGGTCAATACTCGATCGGCTTTAACCTACGATGCAGCCAAGACGCTGATAAAAGCCCTCGAAATGCAGCCAGAACCCAGCCGCGAAGGAATGCAAAAAACCTTAGCCTCTCCTGATTTCAAAGCTGACGGAGCCACGGGTATAATTGAGTTTGACTCGACGACTGGAAATCGCAAAAACCCTCCGAAACGAGTGGCGCATATTGTTCTGTGTTCTAGAGAACAATTTGGTCTTACCTTTGTGCCGATCGAATTTCCCACAGCCGCAGCCGCAGGCTTAAAATGCGACTAACGCTTTGCAGTGCCTGTGGGTATCAGCCCCCAACATTTAAACAAAAAATTAGATATAGTGAACAAAGCTAGTTTTTTTTATAATAATGCTTATGGCGGTCAATCTCGCTCCCTCCACCAGTTCTAGCCTCAAACCAGAAGCCCAGAATATCTGGGCACTCAAACAAGTCTTGCAGACAATTGATGCCGATAGCTGTCCGGGTTCCTATAACTTCCATATGCACACAGTTTACTCAGACGGGCGATTGCAGCCTGAGAAATTGATGGAACTTGCGATCGCAGGTGGTTTGAAAGGCTTTGCTATCACTGACCACCACAGCGCCAAAGGCTACGTTCAAGCTCAAATTTGGCTGGATAATTGGAAACTAAACCATCCCGACAGCACTACCGCAGCACCTAGTTTTTGGACAGGCGCTGAAATTAATGCGGCATTGCTCAACAACGATGTACACATTCTCGCTTACGCTTTCGATCCGGAACATTCCAGCCTCAAACCTTACTTGCGAGGTAAAGGTACTGAAGGCCACGCCTCTTATGCCGCAGCCAGGGTAATTGAAGCGATTCAGGAAGCAGGAGGTTTAGCAGTTCTAGCACATCCTTGCCGGTATCGATCCACAGCAGATAAACTAATCCCAGAAGCAGCCCGTCTTGGCATTGACGGTGTAGAAATTTACTATGCTTATGCTAATCCCAATCCTTGGAAACCGAGTCCCAAACAAACTGCTTTAGTCAAAGATTTAGCTGAAACTTATGGTTTGTTGGGAACTTGCGGAACTGATTCTCATGGCCTGAGTCTTTTAGTCCGAATCTAGATAATTCGGGAATTGGGAATTGGGAATTGGGAATTGGGAATTGGGAATTGGGAATTGGGAATTGGGAATTGGGAATTGGGAATTGGAATGACAAATCTCAACTGTCAACTGTCAACTGTCAACTGACAACTGACAACTGACAACTGACAACTGACAACTGTCAACTATCAACTGACAACTGACTACCGTTCCGGGAACAACTGACAAGCCCTGATAGTTGGCTGATTTGCCCAATCCAAGCGAGAATTTGGAAATCGATCCATCCAAGCTTCCAAATAAGCTCGATTAGCCTTTTTTTCCTCTGGATCTGAGGTGTTCATCGGATGAGGTGCTAAACCAAAAATAGTCGCTGTCGTCACGCAAAACATCGACTTCTGAAAACTTTGGCAAATTTGCACGCGCACATCATCTTCGCCGCGACAGCTAGTGCGGTAAACTTCTTGCAAATAATCCGGCAGAAAATGCCGCATATCTTGCATCAATTGAGTCGGCGGAATCCCTGCACCTCCGATCGGCAAAGGGTCAGCAAATAAAGCCCCGTAGCCAAAATCTTTTTGTTCTTCGGGGATTTGGTGCGCTTGGGCGTTGTATGAAACTACTCCAAAAAATGCTGTTCCACGAAAGAAAATTGCCTCTACATAAGGCACTGCTACATCTGCTAAAAATGTCAAGCCCGCCGAGGCTGGAATGATATCGTAGTCTCGATCGCCAATCTTGACGCTGTAGGTGATTGGTAGACTGGCGGCACCCACCAAACCTGCTAAGGTAAAATCAACTACGTCAGCGATCGACTTAATTTCCCCGGCTTCGTAGCGATCGGACATATCAATAAATAAATCGCTCATTACCCGCCAAAACTGACCAAGCCCGGTGTAGTAAGCCAGCATCCGCACTTGTTCCGGCAAAAAATTAGGGAAAACTTTGTGCAGTCCCTGCATGAAAAAATTGCCTTTTAACTTAGCTGCGATCGCCTTTTCGACCAAACTGCTAAATTCCGGGGAATCCAAATAAGTGTCCAAACCCCCACCGCCGTGCCAAAGCATGGTTCTCATCACATACTCAGCATACTCAAAATTAATGCGGTCGTGCCACAAATAGCGGATTAATTTCGGTCGATTCACTTCTCCGTTGAAATATTTAAAAAACGGGAAAAGCACTAAAAATTGTTCTTCAGCGATGTAGTTAAGATTGAGGGAGTAGGCATCTAGAACCACACCGTAACTTTTGAGAATGCCGACTACTTCTACTACATTGTCCGTTGATTCTGGAAGCAAAGCTTTGCCTGACTCCAAGATGTCAATGTAGGCGGATAGAGGATGGGCAGAGGGTTTTAATACGGTACTTGTCATTTGATTTGAACCTTAATTGAATAACTGTTTTCCTATCAACCAAATCAGAATTCAAAAGAATGTTTGGGAGCATCTGTGTTTTGCATTAAGAGTGCTGTCCCCGCTCGCGAGCGGCAGTAAATGCACGCGATCGGGGACGCTCGCACTGTAAAATAAATGCTTTTTGCAATGCCGGAGATGCTCCCAAATGTTTGTAGTGAGGACTTGAGTCCTCAGAAGTTTATAAAGACGGAAGTCCTCACTACGAACCTATGGAAGATTTCACTCCAAGTTGTGAGCAACTTGTTGAACTTGCGCGGGCACAGCCGATACTAAGCCGATCGCAGTTTTCTCGCTCAAAGCCACTAAAACACCAGGCTGCACTCCCATGATGGCGATAATTACTGCTAAAACCAGCGAAGGAATACGATCGCGCCACCGCACTTGTGGCAAATTCACCACCAAATCGGAAAGGCGACCGAAAAAGGCACGGTTGACCATAATTAAATAGTAGACTGAAGTTAAACCAGTGCCGATCATGCAGAGCAAAGTTTGCACGGGAAACACTGGTAAACTGCCCCGAAATATCAAAAATTCAGCAATAAATCCCGCCAACCCCGGAATGCCGGCACTCGCCATCACGCCAAGGATCATTAAACTGCCAATCATCGGCAAACCGCGATCGGGATTGAACAAACCTTTGAGCACATCGATGTTGCGACTGCCGGATTTTTTGTAAACAATCCCGACACTCAAAAATAGCAGCGCCGAGATTAAACCGTGGCTAACCATTTGCAACACAGTTCCCAGCATACTAATTGGAGTAGCTGCGGCGCTGGCCAACAAAATGTAGCCCATGTGGGCGATCGAACTATAAGCTACAATTTTTTTCATATCTTTTTGGGCGATCGCGCAACTAGCCCCGTAAAGCACACTCACCACCGCCCAACTCGCCAACCAAGGTGCAGCCACCGCCCACGCATCGGGGAACAAACCCAAACCAAAGCGCAGCATCCCGTAGGTTCCCAACTTCAACAGAACCCCCGCTAACAGCACAGAAACAGGAGTCGAAGCTTCTACGTGAGCATCCGGCAGCCAAGTATGAAAAGGTACCAAAGGAATCTTAATTCCAAAAGCCAACAACACCCCAGCCAGCAACACAAGTTGCCTCACCAAAGGTAAAGGCAATCCACCTTGTAAATGCGATGCACCCGCTGCACCAACCATATCGAAACTAGAAGCACCGCTGAGCCAAACTACCCCCAAGAAAGAAGCCAGCAACACCATGCCAGAAAATGCAGTATAGATTAAAAACTTAGTAGCAGCATAACCCCGGCGCTCGCCGCCCCAAATCGCAATTAACAAGTAAAGCGGAATCAATTCTACCTCAAAAAACAGGAAAAATAGCAGCAAATTTTGAGATAAAAAAGCCCCCGTGACTCCACCACTAATTAACAGCATCAAAGAATAATAAAGTCGAGGTCTGCGGATAGAGTCATCCGTAGCGTAAATAGCGACCCCTGTCAGTAGAGTATTTAAAATCACCAAAGGCAGAGACAAACCATCAACGCCTAGATTGTAATTCAATCCCAAAGCATCGAGCCAAGGAACAAATTCCGAAAACTGCAACTGACTCGTACTGATATCAAATTGAGCAGCTACAATCACCGAGAGAATAAAAGTCACGCCCGACATGACGAGAGAGGCATTCCGAACTACTTTAGAACTTACCGCACTGGGCCAGAACCCAATTAGAGCAGCGGTCAACATTGGTATCCAGATTAAAGCACTGAGCATCAATTAAAACTTCCCTTGTTACGCAGCTTTGATAACTATATTTAACATTAACGCAAAGCAACTGCATAAAAAAGCGATCGGTCAATTTTCTTGTTAAGATAGATGCCAATGTCTCGGTAATCGTCCTATAACCTTAAGTATTAGCGATCGATAAGATTTTCCAATTAAATGGGAGCATCTCATTTATGCAAAAAATATTTTTTCTGGGAGTGCGATCGTCCCCGAAGAGCGAGGTGTATAATACTCGCGAGCGAGGACGATCGCACTACGACACAATTTCACTACCCGAAATTTTACCCGGTGGGAAAATTCCGGTTGCACAATTGTGACCGATTGACATTAAATAAAACTAGAAAAGAAGCAGACAAACTCAAAACAATTCATCTGCGTTTATCCCCGTTCATCTGCCGACATCTGCGGTTCAAAACTGCCAAACAATCAGCCCCAACAACGCAGTAATCCCCGCCACAATAGTCAACACATAAAACTGTGACTGACCGGTGCCACTGTACTTCAACCCTTCGCCGCTGAAAATTGTGGCAAAACCGAACAAATTTACCGCCCCATCTACCACGTACTTGTCAGTCCAAGCGCTGAGTTTAGCAATAGAAGCCACGGCCCAAACCACAGTCAAGCCGTAAACTCGATCGATATAAAAGTCGTAAGCCAACAAATCCTGCACCGCCGGCAGCGGCAGCCGTACCGGTCTAGGTAAAACCCCGTACCAATAAATCGCCACCCCAATCCCAACGCCAATCAAGCCAGATAGCATTAAAAGCGGAACATTTAGAGTCTTCAACAGCAAATTTAAAGTATCAAAATCCCAGGTTTTCGCCCAAGGCCCAGTCCAACTAATTAACAGTTGCCACCGTTGCAAAATCCAAGGCACTAACAGCCCGATTACGGTCAAAGTTACCATCGGTAATGCCATAGTCCAACCGACTTCTGGAGCTCTGCGAGTTTTCGGCTGCGGTTTTCCGGCAAACACTAAACCGAATACGCGAGTTAAATTTAGCGCTGTTAAACAGTTAACCAAAAGCAATACAACTACCAACCACAAGGGCACTGTCCAAAAACCGTTGAGCCAGCGCCGCATCGCCCAAAAGTTACCCATCGGTAATAGTGCTACCATCCCCGCAGCGCCTACTAAATAAGCCATTGTCGTGGCAGGCATCTTTGACCACAACCCTCCCATTTCTGTTAAATCTTGAGTGTTGGTTGTGAGAATAATTGACCCTACGCTCATGAATAATAGTGCTTTGGAGATCGAGTGCGCGAACAGCAACAGCAAAGCAATGTCTACTTCATTGAGTCCCACCGCGATAAACACTAAACCCATAGAAGCGCTGGTAGAATGCGATAAGGCTCTTTTGATGTCGATTTGGGCGATCGCCACCAAGGAAGCGCCAACAGCCGTCACCGCACCCAAAACGACCAACACCACACCAGTCACCGGCGACAGCGCTAAAACAGGCTGAAGTTTAATCAAAATATAAGCGCCAGCACCTACAACAACCGTATTCCGCATAATCGAAGCCGGGTTTGGCCCTTCCATCGCCTCGTCCAGCCACAAATGGAACGGAAATTGAGCGCACTTGGCTGTAGGTGCAGCGATTAAAGCCAAACCTAAAAGAGTCGCTACCAAAGGAGACAAAGTGGCAGTTTCCGCCCATTTTTCTAAATCGGAAAAATTCAAACTTCCCGCTAAAGTAGAAAGCGTCACTACTCCCATCAGCAGCGGTACGTCTCCTACACGCTTTGTTAAAAACGCATCTCTAGCCGCCGTTACTACCAGCGGTTGAGCGTACCAAAACCCGACTAGCAAATAAGTTGAAAGCGTCAGCACTTCCAACAAAGCGTAAGTTAGCAGCAGCGAGTCGCTAATGGCAATGCCACTAATTGCTCCTTCAAAAAAACCGAGCAGCCCAAAAAATCGAGCTAGCGCCCAGTCTTTTTCCATGTAGCCGATCGCGTAAATTTGTGCTAGCAAACTCAGAACTGTAACTAACTCCATTGCTCCGACGCTGATGGTGGAGATTTCGATGGCAAAAGACAAATTTAAGTCTGCTGCTTGCACCCAGTGTACGAGCAACTGTTGGGGGGGTCGATCCCAAGTTGCTCGAAAAATAACCGATCCGTGGATGAAAGCCAACACAGTCATCAGCAAATTGAAGTAAGCTGCGGGTCTCGGCCCTGTGGTGCGAACGGTTCCTGTAGACCACGGCAATGTTAAAATTGCGCCAATTAAGCCATATAAAGGCACCCACCAACAGGCTTGGAGGAGAAATTCGGTCATTTAATTGATCCTTGAAATTTTAAATTACTCGCTGCCTCGATCCAAAGGCAGTTCCGGGCGATCGCGCCACACCGTAAAAATTTGACTAAACCAGATCTTAATAGTTCTGGCAAAATAATTTGCACCTAAAATTCACTATACATGAAAGCATCAAAACTGAGAATTTTCTCCCTACAAAATTACAAGCTTCTCAGAATCAGCACTCACAGAAAAAATGCCCGCCGATTGGCCCAGACTGTCTTTTTTGCCTATTTATTGGTGATCCCTCATGGGAAATCCCCAATTTCATCGACACTGATCGGTCTCGCCTTCACTTACCGAACTCTACCTTACAGGTATTTGTACTCACTTGACTGCAAGCTGGCCGCCCGCATCTACTCCGGCATATATTAAGATTATTAAATAAATATTAAATTATTTTAAGTAACATAAAAAATTTTAATTTTTGTTATTAAACATTATGATGTTAGTTTATATTGTCAAGGTGGACAGATTCCCCTATTCTATAAGGATAGGAAGCTTTACACTGCATTCCTAAATAATGTGGGCCTCCCCGTCCAAATTTTTAGATTTCTCAAAGATTTGTAACGGTAATGCCACTAATCCTCAACTTGGAGATTCAAAAATGTCAATTGCCGTGGGAATGATTGAGACAAAAGGTTTTCCCGCTGTTGTGGAAGCTGCCGACGCTATGGTCAAAGCTGCTCGCGTTACCCTCGTGGGCTATGAAAAAATCGGCAGCGCCCGCGTCACCGTAATTGTGCGCGGCAACGTGTCGGAAGTCCAAGCCTCAGTGGCAGCAGGAGTGGAATCCGTCAAGCGGGTGAACGGCGGAGAAGTCGTCTCTACCCACATCATCGCTCGCCCCCACGAAAACCTAGAATACGTTCTACCCATTCGTTATACAGAAGCAGTAGAGCAGTTCCGAGGCTACTAATTTCTTAGCGCGCTGAAATTTCGTTTGACCAAAAGTTGGACGAAAAGCAGTGCGATGATCGTCAAAAATTTACAGTTTAGTTACCCAAATATTCAATCAGGAGTAAAACCAATGGCAATTGCAGTTGGCATGATCGAAACTTTAGGCTTCCCCGCAGTGGTAGAAGCTGCTGACGCGATGGTCAAAGCAGCCCGCGTCACCTTGGTCGGCTACGAAAAAATCGGTAGCGCTCGCGTTACAGTCATTGTCAGAGGAGATGTCTCGGAAGTGCAAGCTTCCGTCGCCGCTGGAGTAGAGTCAGTGAAGCGCGTTAACGGCGGACAAGTGATGTCCACCCACATTATCGCCCGCCCTCACGAAAACTTGGAGTACGTGCTACCCATTCGCTACACCGAAGCTGTAGAACAGTTCCGCGAAGGCGTGAGCGGCATTCGCCCCCTCAACAGATCTTAAGATAGGCACGAGGCTGTTAGGGGCGTTTGGTAATTAAAAATTAAAAATCACAAATTAAAAATCGCGATATTTTTGATTTAGCATTTTTAATTTTTAATTGAGGTGGGCATGAGATATTGGTTATTAGTCATAAGTCACGAGTCATTAGTCATTAGTCATTAGTCATTAGTTACTAGACGAAAAACTCTAAAATGAAGACATGAGACTGAATAAAGCTAATTGAAAAAAGACAAGTGACGGCAAAAGAATGACAATTACCAATTACCTATTACCTATTACCTAAAATGCAAATGGCCAAAGTTCTCGGCACAGTTGTCAGTACCCAAAAAGAGCCGACGCTGAGAGGATCGAAATTTCTACTGCTGCAATTCATCGATCAAGAAGGTTCGCCAGTTCCCGGATATGAGGTAGCCGCTGACTGTGTGGGCGCTGGTATCGATGAATGGGTTTTAGTGACCCGCGGCAGCGCAGCCAGGATAGCCCCAGGCAGCGAAAATCGTCCGATCGATGCTCTAGTAGTAGGCATTATAGATACTGTCAATGTAGAAAATCGCCTCATTTACAGTAAAAAAGACGACCCATACCGCTAGTTGACAGTTGACAGTTGACCGTTGACAGTTGGCAGTGAACAGTGAACAGCTAATAGCTAACAGTGAACAGTTGACAGTGAACAACTAACAACTAACAACTAACAAAGAACAACTGACAATTTTTTTTCAGTTTAGGAGAACTTAATTTATGGCAGTCCGCAGCGTTGCGGCTCCCCCGACGCCTTGGTCGAAAAACTTGGCTGAGCCGAAAATTCACGACACCGCCTACGTACATTCCTTTTCTAACATTATTGGGGATGTACATATCGGTTCAAATGTGATGATTGCCCCCGGGACATCTATCCGCGCCGATGAAGGCACTCCGTTTTATATCGGAGAAGGAAGCAACATTCAAGACGGAGTAGTGATTCACGGCCTAGAACAAGGCCGAGTCACAGGAGACGATGACAAATCCTATTCCGTATGGGTGGGGAAAAATACTTCCCTCACCCACATGAGTTTAATTCATGGCCCAGCCTACGTGGGCGAGGATTGCTTTATCGGCTTTCGCTCTACGGTGTTCAATGCCAGAGTCGGCAACGGCTGCATTGTCATGATGCACGTATTAATTCAAGATGTGGAGATTCCCCCAGGTAAATATATACCTTCGGGAGCCATCATCACTAATCAGCAGCAAGCCGATCGCCTGCCAGATGTTCTTGATTCAGATGTTAAATTTGCGACCCACGTCATTGGCATCAATGACGCTTTGAGAACGGGTTATCGCTGCGCTGACAACATCGCTTGTCTAGCACCAATTCGCAACGAGCAAGCTAAAAACTCAAATATCACTCAAATGAATTATTCTACCCAAACCGGCACCCAATTGAGTTCTTCTCTAGCCGATAGCATCCGCAATTTACTAGCGCAAGGATACAGCGTGGGAGCCGAACACGCCGACGCGCGCCGCTTCCGCACCGGTTCTTGGCGCACTTGCGGCCCAATTTCCTCAACCCGCGAATCTGAAGTAGTCGCGGCTTTGTCAGCTTGCATGGCTGACCACCAAGGAGAATACGTCCGCTTGATCGGGATTGACACCAAAGCCAAGCGCCGCGTACTAGAAGAAATCGTCCAAAGACCCGGAGACAATGGCTCTAATGGTTCTAACGGTTCTAGCGGTGCGAAAACTTACCAATCTAACGGTAGCGGTAAAGTTGCACAAGCTTCTGCGTCAAGTGGCAAATTGAGCGACGCAACAGTGGCTCAAGTTCGCGGCTTGCTAGCTCAAGGCTATAAAGTGGGGACGGAACACGCCGACGCGCGTCGCTTCCGTACTGGTTCTTGGCAAAGTGGGGCTTCGCTGCAAGTCAAAAACGAATCTCAGGCGATCGCTGCTTTGGAAGCTGTGATGAAGGAATATACGGGCGAGTATGTGCGCTTGATCGGAATTGATCCGAAAGCTAAGCGCCGCATAGTTGAAGAAATTATTCAGCGTCCCGATGGCCCGGTTGCTCAATCGGCTAAGTCGGCTGCAACATCGGGATTCAAACCAGGGAAATTTAAAGAAGCTTACACAGGTGCGGTCGCCAGCAGCGGCATCTTGACCGGCAAGACGATCGACCAAATCCGCAACCTGCTCTCCCAAGGCTACAAAATTGGCACAGAACACGCCGACCCGCGCCGTTTCCGCACCGGTTCCTGGAGCAGTTGCGCGCCGATCGACTCCAACCGCGAATCCGAAGTAATTTCGGCTCTCGAAAGCTGTATGACAGAACACAGCGGCGATTACGTCCGCTTGCTCGGTATCGACTCCAAGGCCAAGCGCCGCGTACTCGAAGAAATCATCCAGCGCCCTTAAGAATGCCTGGTAATTAGCTTGTTTCTCCCGTTAAGTGCTCGCGTTGGGCTAATGGGAGAACCAGCCCTGGGATTCAAGTTTGGTTTGAGAGAGTTAGACAACTCGATTGAGAATTTTTGGGCAAACTTTAGGATTTTCTCAAACTTTATAGAAAATCTTAAAGCCCGAACAAAACTTAGGCAAAAAAGGTTTGATGCGTTACTTATATGGGTAAGGTACGCAGTGTTAATCCTGCGTAATTAGGTTTAGATTCAGTCTCGATGGAGCTTTTCAGTATGAGTAAATTCTCGCTTGTTTGATGGATAAGGTTAAATTTTCTTTCGTCAATAAAACCCATAAATTAAAGTCCTTTTATCTAAAAAAATAGCTCCTTTCATGGTAAAGTTGAATGTATTTATCGCCACTGCAATTAAGTAGCAACTCTCAGATTTTGATGAGTGGCGATGTAGTTGTGAATGAGGGTGCGGCGATCGCCCCAGGAGTCATCCTACAAGCAGATCCGGGAAGTCGGATCTCGATCGCCGCCGGTACCTGTATCGGCATGGGAGTAATCCTTCACGCCCGCGAAGGTACTCTCGAAATCGCAGCGGGCGTGATTCTGGGTGCAGGAGTGTTGGTTGTAGGTGCGGGGACGATCGGCGAAAATGCCTGTATAGGCGCGGCGACAACCCTAATTAATCCTTCTATCGACAAACTGCAAATTTTGCCAGCAGGTTCTCTGATCGGAGATACCAGCCGCCAAGTACCAGCAGAAGCAACCGCAGAAACAGCACCGGCACCGGAAACTCCCGAAGCCAGTACGCCACCAGTTGAACCGCCAGTCGATCGACCGATTGAGCCAGAACCCGCCCAAACACCGCCTCAAACACCGCCGGAGACGGCTCCAGAACAGCCTTCAGACGCTGCCTCAGACCAGCCCCAACCAGCAGATACCCCAACTATTCTGTACGGCCAAGCTCACATCAATCAGTTGCTGGGGACGCTGTTTCCGCACCGACAAGCTTTTAATAGATCGCAAGAAAACGGTCAAACTTTATCGGGCGGTTCTGGATAGCCCTCATTTCGGCAAAAGGCAGCTATGCTGAAGGCAGAATCAAAAAATATAAATAGGTAATCTTATATTATTGGTAGCTCAGCAATTTTTAAGGCTTTGCTGCAGAAATCTGTGTCTGGCAGCTCGTGCAGTCTGTCTTGTCATCTGAGAAACTAAAATTATCCACAAATTTTAATTTTGAGAAGTTTCTAAAGGTAATTGAAGATGGACGGACAAATAGATCGTAAAACTGACCCCGATAGCTCGCAGCGCCAGGAATATTTCAAAGACACTGCTTTGGGCTTGGTATCTACCAAAAGTTTTCCGGCAATTGTCGGGACTGCTGACATGATGCTGAAGTCGGCGGGGGTGATTTTAGTAGGATACGAAAAAATTGGTTCCGGTCACTGTACGGCGATCGTCCGGGGCAGAATTTCGGACGTGCGTTTGGCTGTGGAAGCCGGAGCTCAGACAGCCGAACAGTTCGGACAGTTTGTTTCTAAGTTGGTGATTGCTAGACCTTTGGCTAATTTGGAAGTGGTTTTGCCGATCGGCTTTCGGCTGACTGAACTCTCCGAAAGTGGCAGTTATTCGCGGCTGAGTAATCAGGCGATCGGTTTGCTCGAAACGCGGGGATTTCCGGCAATGGTCGGCGCTTGCGATGCTATGCTCAAATCCGCAGACGTACACTTGGCCGCCTACGAGAAAATTGGCGCCGGTTTGTGTACGGCAATTATTCGCGGTGCCGTCGCAGATGTCGCAGTAGCCGTAGAAGCCGGGATGTACGAAGCTGAACGCATTGGCGAGTTGAACGCGGTGATGGTAATTCCGAGGCCTTTGGAAGATTTGGAACAAACTTTGCCGCTGGCGAGTTGCTGGATAGAACACCGCAAACCTGTGATGATGCCAATCTCTGTTGAGCAAAAGGAAAAAGAATTGATCGAACTTCCCGATTTGGAGAAATTGAGAGTTTATGTGGAAGAGGAAGTCGAGCGGTAATCGGTAATTTGTATGTAATTAGCCAGCAAAATTTTGTCAATACTTGCTGCTAGAAATACTGAGATGAAGTTGCTAAACAGGATATAAATTTTACTCAAGAGAAATGCGTGCACCAATTTATACCGATGGGGCGCGTCAAGCTTAATTTGGCTACCCGTGCCGATCGCACCTGCATCGAGAGACACAGAGCACCAACGCAAACTAGAATGTTGATCGAAAGTCGTAGCGTAGCGGGGCGTAAGCCATCGGGTAAACAATCGAACTCATAAATTAAATCCAGCCGACGAGCAGACTCTTTCAACATGATTTAACTGCTGTTAAGATCGACCTAAATCCTGTTTTGGATAGATTTCCGGGAATAACTCAAGAGTTACTCTTGGTATAAATGGATGCTGTTTCAACAGATTAACGACTGTCGAACTCAACACAGAGTACAAAGGAATTACTCCCCACAATCAAGCAATCCTGAAAGTTGACCCCACTCAATAACCGACACCGTGCCGCCGACATCATAAATGTGAAGTTCCCAACACTTTAGATGCTTGTTCAAACTCCGGTGATTCAGCCAGCAGCAAGTCAATCTAAAATCTAAAATCTAAAATCTAAAATCTAAAATCTACTCACCTATGAACCTCAAACAATTTTACAAGCGCGGTTTGTATAGCGCCAAAAAAGGAAACTACGAAGCGGCGATCGAAGACTTCGATCAGATATTGCAGGAAAATCCCGCCGACGCCAAAGCATATAACAATCGCGGCTTAGTCTACTATTACATGAAAGACTACCAAAAGGCGATCGAAGACCTCAGCCAAGCACTAGATATCAATCCTAATTTGTTCGAGGCTTATCTGAATCGAGGTAATGCTTGGCGGCATCTCGGAGAAAACGACAAAGCCATTGAGGATCTCAACTGCGCTTTAGCAAACAAACCTGACAGTCATGCTATTTATAACAACCGGGGACTCGTACTTGCTAATTTAGGGCATTACGAAGAAGCAATAGAAGACTACAATCAAGCTCTCTCTATCAATTCCCACAATTATAAAACCTATTACAACCGGGGGCGGGCTTACTACCTTTTGGGAGAAAAAGAAGCAGCAATAGAGAACTTTAACGAAACGCTGCGGTTGAATCCTAGATATATCAAAGCTTACATCAATCGCGGCCTCTGTTACCACCAACTAAAAGACAATACGCAGGCGATCGCCGATTACAACACTGCACTAGGCATCGACCCAAACAATGTTTATGCCTATTATAACAGAGGATGTGTTCGCTATAAATTAAAACAAATGCAGTTGGCGATCGAAGACTTTGACAAAGCAGTGGAACTCGATCCGAATTATGTCAAAGCTTATCTCAACCGAGGTTTAGCGCTGTACAAACTCGGAGATATCGCAGCAGCCAACAAGGATTTTTACCACGTCATGTGCATTAATGCTGAAGCTTATTTATACTACCAAGCCCAGCGCTGCACGCCGGATATTAATTCCTACTTCAAGGAAGCGCCGCAGATGGAACAGAATAATGCTGTGGAATATTACAACACAACATTAAATACAATGTCAACTTCTCTAAGTTCGGCAGCATTAAACTCGATTTGGAATCAAGAAGATTTGGATAGCAGAGACTCGATTATCTGTGAAGGTGAATTTCTCAACGAGTGAATTAGTCATTGGTCATTAGTCAGTAGTCATTAGTCATTGGTCATTAAGTCGGTAATCGGAAAAAACACAAGTTCAGAAACCCGGTTTCTTGCGTGATTTCTCGTTACTAAACACAAAATCTCATAGAAACCGGGTTTCTCGCCCCCATGCGTAAGCCCAGAGAAGTTTTTAACTCCGATTCGGTAGCCGTTAAAAATTTAAGCCCTTACTGCAAAAAACAGTAAGGACTTTAATCCTTCATCCCTGAGTTTTAAGGACTTGCATTCGGAACGATCGCACTTTAAATACTAGCCATCACTTCGCGCGCTGCGGCCAAAGTGCGATCGATATCCTCATCAGTATGAGCCAAAGAAGTAAATCCAGCCTCAAACTGCGAAGGAGCCAGATAAATACCGTGCTCCAACATTCCGCGATGAAAGCGGCCAAACTTTGCTACATCAGACTTTTTCGCATCATCGTAATTGTGAACCGGGCCCGCCGCAAAAAACAAGCCAAACATCCCGCTAATTTGCCCGCCGCAAACCGCGTGTCCCGCTTCCTTAGCAATTTTCAGCAATCCGTCGGACAGTTTTTTAGTAATTCTATCCAACTGTTCGTAAGTGCCCGGTTTTTGTAGCAATTCCAAAGTTTTAATCCCAGCAGTCATCGCCAAAGGATTTCCCGAAAGCGTACCAGCTTGATACACCGGGCCCGCTGGAGCCACCATTCCCATAATATCGCGCCTTCCGCCGTAAGCTCCCACCGGCAAACCGCCGCCGATAACTTTACCCAAAGTCGTCAAATCTGGGGTGACACCGAATTTTTGCTGAGCTCCACCGTAGGCGATGCGGAAACCGGTCATTACTTCATCAAAAACTAACAAAGCGCCGTTATCTTTGGTAATTTCCCGCAAACCTTCGAGGAAACCCGCATCCGGTACAATAAATCCGGCATTGCCTACAACTGGTTCGAGAATTACGCCTGCGATTTCGCCCGGATATTCGGCAAATAAAGCTTTGACTGCTTCTAAGTCATTGTACGGAGCGTTGAGGGTGTTGGCGGTAGTGGATTTTGGCACTCCAGGCGAGTCGGGAAGGCCGAGAGTTGCGACACCGGAACCTGCTTTTACCAAAAACATATCGGCGTGCCCGTGATAGCAGCCTTCAAATTTAATCAATTTATCGCGTCCGGTGAAGGCTCGCATCAGCCGCAAAACAGCCATGCAGGCTTCGGTGCCGGAATTGACAAATCGCACCATTTCAATGCTGGGAACGGCATCGATGACCATTTCGGCCAGCACGTTTTCCAGTAGCGAGGGTGCGCCGAAACTTGTACCTTTTTCTAAAGATTCGTGAAGGGCTTTGATGACATCTGGGTGGGCGTGGCCGCAGATGGCTGGGCCCCAAGAGCCTACGTAGTCAATGTATTGGTTGCTGTCAACATCCCAAATGTAGGCTCCTTTTACCCTGTCAAAGACTATTGGCCCTCCGCCTACGGATTTGAAGGCGCGCACGGGGGAGCTGACGCCACCGGGCATCAACTTCTGGGCGGCGGCAAAGATTTCTTCTGATTTGGCGGTTTTCAAGTGTGTTGTGGAAACCAAAGTTTTCTCCTTAGTGAAGGTATGTTGTTGCTAGGATACTTTTATAGCGACTTCAGGATAATGGTTAGGTCGATTTAAAGAAACTATGTTAATTGATTTTAGGATACAAACCAATGAGTAGCAATACTAACTGGAGTTTTTTAGACTCGATCGCACTGGTCGCGATCGCCCGCGAAGTGTAATAATTTGTAAAATAGTTCTTGACAATTTGCCCATCACTTGCCCAATCTCCTCTCTTCTCTCTGTGTCCTCTGCGCTCTCTGCGGTTAATAAAAAAAATATCCGACACAAAAGCGTTAATTTATATGAAAAGCAGCAATAAAATTATGTCTACTACGGATTTGTCTAGTTTGAGCCGATCGATTCCCATTGAAAAGATTCGTTACGACGATCGCGGTTTAGTACCGGCGATCGTCCAAGATTACTTAGACGGTACAGTGTTGATGATGGCGTGGATGAATCGCGAGTCGCTGCAAAAAACCCTCGCAACCGGTCAAACTTGGTTCTGGAGCCGTTCTCGCGCTGAATTGTGGCCGAAAGGAGCGACATCGGGACACATTCAAAATGTCAAAGGGCTGCGTTACGACTGCGATAGCGATGCTTTGCTAGTGACAGTGGAACAAGTCGGAGATATTGCTTGTCACACGGGTGAAAGAAGTTGTTTTCACCAAGTTGATGGGGAAATTTCACCGCCGCCGGGAGATATGTTATCTCAATTATTTGACGTGATTTGCGATCGGCGCGACAATCCTAACGAAACTTCTTATACTTGCAAGTTGTTTGAAGGAGGCGACAACAAGATTCTCAAGAAAATTGGCGAAGAGTCGGCGGAAGTTGTGATGGCTTGCAAAGATGACGACAAAGACGGGATTGCTGGGGAAGTTGCGGATCTATTTTATCACGCTTTGGTGGCTTTGGCTCACCATCAAGTTGATTTGAGAGAAGTTTATCGCAAATTGGGCGATCGTCGAAAATAGTCGATAATTGCTAATAGGTTTGATCGTTCGGACTTCAGTCCTATTTTCCAAAATACGCTCGAAAACCGGCAAAACTAATACCAGTTTAAAAGAATCTGCCTGCAAAGATTAATTTACTGGTTTGTTTCGCGATGCGATCCTAATATCATCTCAGGTCGATCGTTAATTAGTTCGTAGTGTGGACTTTAGTCCGCAACAAATGAGCGGACTAAAGTCCACACTACGAACCGTTTTGATGCAATGAGCAATTCTCGTCACTTCCTAGAAAGTAAAAGTAGTGCGAAGAACTCCCACCCCTACAGTGTCATTATCCTTAGTACCTTCAGGATTGAACAACACAAAAACCCCCGGTGTAATGCTGATATTATCGTTAACTTTGAAACGATAATAAGCCTCCAAATGGTAAGGAGTTGCTTTGTTTGCCTGAAAACGAGCACCGCCACTTACCGAATCGCGATCCAAAGGCTGTCCAAACAGAATACCTGCATTATTTCCTGATTTGAACAAATCTCGGAAATGTAAACCAAACATCCAACTGTTGAAAGTTGTAGAAGCATTGCTTCTTTCAGCATCAGCAATTATCCAAGCTCCATAGGTAGAAACAGCAACTTTCGGAGAAAGCCGCCAGGTTGCAGTACCGCCAAAGGAATTCATCCTCACGCCACCGTTAACAGGTTCTCTATCTCTTCCCAAAATAGAACCCAAATCCGCATCCGATAATCCTGTAGCCAGAATATTCAATTGGTGGCGGCTGTAAGCGTAATTCAAACCAATGTCAATAGTGCTAGTTGGTTTAATCGTTAACTGCGCCGCAGCAATTGTACTTCCCTCAAATAAACCAGCCCCCAACGGAGTAGCTGGAAAGCCTAAATCGTTAGGTAAAGCAGCATTTACACTGCCGTACAAAGCCGTAAGATTGAGCTTTTTAGAAACGTTCCAGATAAACCCGCCTGCCGATGCCAAACCGCTGCCAGAAGTGCCGCCGGATACGCGCACTACAGGGTTGTAACCTCCAAACCTAGAAATAGCTTCTTGCCCTTCTCCTGCAAAAGGAGTGATTGCTTGAAAAGCATCGGAAGTTTCCGCCTTCGGGCCAGCAAATAAAGTAATGCTGTTAGAAACTGGAAAGACGTAAAGCAGTTTGTACAGTTCAACTGTGTTAGCGCCAATGCTAGATAAATTCTGAGGGTTGATTCCGGGAAATTGCGGCTCAAAACTCAGTCTTGCCTGACTGTCAGATAAACCGCTAAATGCTCCCGTTGACAAACCCAAATCTGGCCCGAAGCTGCGAATGTTGTAAGCTTGCAAGCCTGTGATTAATGTGTCTTTGCCGGTGAAACTGGTAAGCAGATTCAAGCGCACTCGGTAATTGAAGACTGTCTGAGTATCGCTGTTATTGTTTTTGGTAGTGTCAGCCACACTAAAAATGGCTTCGCCGCTGAGTTTAGTTGTTGTCGAAAATTGATTTGCTTCTAATTCGGCGGTGCGGGATTCTAAAGCATCGACTCTACCGCGCAAAGTTGCTAATTCTGCCGCAAATTCTTCTTGCAATCTTTGCAATGTAGTTAAGTCTTCTTTTGTCGCTAAATTTCCAGTACCTGCTTTAATTAGCTCTGTTACCTTATCCAAGCAAGCGTTTAAACCGGCGGCGAATTCGTAGCGAGTCATTGCCCGATTGCCTCGGAATGTGCCGTCTGGATATCCCGCTATGCAGCCGTATCTTTCTACGAGAGATTGTAAGGCTTGAAATGCCCAATCTGTCGGGCGCACGTCGGAGAGTTGTGAGACAGATGTTACTTGTTCGAGTTCGGTAGATTCGGGAGTTTGGCTGTTGGTTGGTGCGGGCTCTAAGGAAGCGCTGTTTTCGATTTCAGCTAACTTTTCTAAAGTAGGTGTTTGTGTTTGAGCAATGATTGGTGCCGGGCTTGGGGCGGGAATCGCAGATGTTGTTTCTGCGATTTCGGCTGGTGCCGGGTTTGGGGTAGGAATCGCAGATGTGGTTTCTGTGACTTCGGCTGGTGTCTGCGGGTTTGGGGCGGGAATCGCAGATGTGGTTTCTGCGATTTCGGCTGGGGCTTGGTTGGCTGGTTTTTCGGCTAAGTTTAATGAGTTGTTTGGGGGATTTTCTGCGGTTAATGCGGTGGTTTCGGGCTGATTGAGGTTGGCGAGGCGATCGTCTGTTGAGGTGGTACTATCAACGGGTGGCTCCTCGATTTGTTTGAATTCTGATGTTTCAGGGATTTTGAGCGGATTTTCAACAGTTGTATTCAGGCTAATTTTATCATCTGACTCTTTTAAGTCTTGAGTGCTTAATGTTTCTTGATCTGCAACGGGTGGCATGGCTGCCAATGGTAAAGAAGCGACAAGTAGATACAGTAAACCTGCTCCGCCGGCACTAAATAGTAAATGTGTTTTCACTGCGACTCCTCACAAATAAATTCTAAAATTGCTAGTAGCTTTCTAGCGATTGTAAATCTATTCGGCAGCCAAAATCACAAGTTTTAAATTCATCACTTTTGGATTTTTTATATCTTTAATAAGCTCTGTAATAGATTACGCAAAAATGGTGTCGCTGTGCTCTTGGTAGGGATAAGGTGCGCCGAAGTACCATACAGATAGACTGTGTACGGAGGCGACTTTGTATAAAATAATTGCCTTAGTTTGCGGAGGCAGGGGCGACGATCGCTCTACCGGGTTTTTCGGCACAATATTTGCTTAAAACTTTCTATTTTGGTTCCAAAATCCGGTTTTTTGGTTCGGGTGTGTGTGCCAAAAATGCCGATCGCAGTTTGAGGGCGATCGGCATTTTTGGCAATTTCTTTATTTGTCTAGTTTACATATCACAAAAGTTGTTTTTTTGCAATAATTTTTGCTTTCAACATTGGATCGAGCTTTCGCAAAATCGCGATCGCCAATATCACGCTAACAGCCAAACCCAACCAAAAATTATCCGCCCCCAATTTACCCTGATCCAAAGCGAAACCGCCCAGCGGCGGCCCGATTAAATAGCCGATCGCCCAACACTGAGAATTAAGCGCCAAATACACGCCCCGCAAAGAATCCGGCGCTAAATCCACCACCAAAGCCGAAGCAAAAGGCGTATAAGCAACAGTCGCTAAGGACAAAAAGCTCAAGCCTAAAACAGCTAAAAATAGATTGCCAGTTGCTACCATTCCCGTCAAGCCGATCGCGATAAATCCGATTCCCCACAGCAGCGCCGAAATCATCAAAGCTTTTGGATGGGAAAACCGCCTCAAAGCCTTAACAATCGGCATTTGCAAAGCCACAGTTAAAAATGTGCTAAAAGCAAACAAAACGGTAATTGTACCCGTAGAAAAGCCCATTTCCGATGTCCCCACCGGCACAAACTTACTAAAATACAGCGGCATCGTGGTTTGAATTTGGGAAATGTAGAGAGTGAACAAAATATTTACTGAGGCATATACTAGCAAAGTGCGATCGTTCAACGCCACCATCCAGCCATTTTTCAGATTTTTTGGGCTTGCATCTGTTGCAGCAGAAGGTTTGTAGGTTTCTGAAATTGCGCTCCAAACCACCGCAAACAGAACTATAAACGAGATACCGTCGATAATAAAGAGCGATCGATAATTCCCCGTCACCGCAATCAAAACACCGCCAAAAATAATCCCAACTTGCAAACCCAAATTATCAGCAAGCCGCGTCAAAGCAAAAGCCTCCTGTCGCCGATCGCCCTCCGTTAAATCCGCCACCATCGTCTCCGTTGGAGGCCAATACAAACCCACGCCAAAACCCATAAGTACATTTCCTGCAACTAAACCTGCAAAATCATTAGTTGCCGCCAGCACAAAAGAAGCGACAGCCGCAATCATTGTCGCCAGCAATAAAGTTCGCCGCCTTCCCCAAAATTTAGAATCGCAAAAAGAACCGCCCAAAACGCGGCCGAATATTCCCGCAATTGAACCGATACCCAAACCGATACCAACAGCAGTTGCAGATAAACCGACGCGATCGACAAAAAAGATCGGCGCGTAAAATAAAGTAAAACCGGTGCCGCTTTGCGAGAGGAATCTGCCTGCGGCGAGAATCCAGACTTGAGTGGGGAGACGGGGTAGCCAAGAGGACAGTTGAAATTTAGGCATGATTGTTTATAAGAGTGGGCGGTTGAAACCGCCACTACACAAAGGAAGTCCGCCTCCGCGGACTGAAGAATTAAGTTAGTAGGGTGCGTCAGCTTTAAGCTGTCAATTTATTGATCGCACAATCCGCTGCTGACGCACTTTACAATTTTATAGAACTAATAAAAAATAGACTTTGCGGTTGCTTAGTTCCTCGCAATGACATAAATAATGCGATCGCCACAACTTTTAAACTGTTCGATCGCCCGATCGCCAGCCAGCTTAACAATACTTCTCAGTCAGTTACACAAAAGTTACCATTAATTTAAAAATACTTAACACGATTTTTGGAAAAAATTAGTTAAGCTCTAGGAAAGGCAGAAAAAAATTTATGAGGGTCTAATTATATGACAGCTATTACATCAAGAGTGGAATCAATCAGACCTCGCTGGCAAGCAATTGTCATGGTAGCCTTAATTTTTTGGCTCAGCGGTAGCCTGATTATCGACCTAGTAATTATGCCTAGCCTGTTTGTATCGGGCATGATGACATCTCCCGAATTTGTCACAGCCGGAAACTTAATGTTTTGGGGATTCAACCGCGTTGAATTAATTTGTTCGGGCGTGATAGCAACCGGTTTAATGGTTTTGAGCAATTTATTCGGCGATTTCGGCAAGCGCAGCCGCACAGCAATCATATTATCATTGGTACTTCTGGCGATCGCCCTGATTGACACCTACAACCTCACACCTCAAATGAGCGCCCTAGGAATGCAGCTAAATCTGTTCGACTCCGCAGCAGAAGTTCCCGCCGGCATGAATTTACTGCACCAAGGATATTTTGTCTTAGAAGCCATCAAGTTGTCTGTAGGCGCTACTCTCCTCGGCTGGTGCTACCAAAACCAAGTTTAATCGACACAATGCTTAGACGTTGAGTTGAGAAAAAACTCAAAAATTAGCGGCGGGTGTGAATTCACACCCGCCGTTAATTTTTGGGAATTTTAGCCATCATCAATCCTACTCGGAAGCTTCCGCCTCATCAGATTTTGGCCACAGCAACCGCAAGCCCATCACCGCAAATCCGATCGCCGCGATCGTCTTTACCAATCGCTCTGGTAACACCTCTGCCGTGCCTTGTCCAACCAAAACGCCAATTAAACTCGCCAACAACAGCGCCGACGCAGTGCCGAAAAATACAGCCCTGGGCGAGTTAGAACTGCTACCAAGGGCGATCGCAGCTAATTGACTTTTGTCACCCAACTCTGACAAAAACACTGTAATAAAAGTTATTCCTAGAAGTTGCCAATCCATGTTTTTTTAGTTATTCGTTAATCTAGAGTAAGAGTATCTGTAGGGTGTGCACTGCGCACCGGTTGACTTTGCCGACTTACCCACACTCTCCCAGAAACCCGGTTTCTCTCCAAAATCCTTGGTTTAACCATGAGATGTAGCCAGAAACCCGGTTTCTTGCAACTTACCCACAGGCTCCCAGAAACCCGGTTTCTCTCCCAAATCTTCGGTTTAACCCAAAGATGCAGCCAGAAACCGGGTTTCTTTCGACTTACCCACACATAATGAGTAATTTCCAATTCTTCAATCTCAAATCTCAAATCTCAAATCGTTTAACTCAATACTTCCCACAGCAAAACCGCCGAAATCGCCAGCAAAATCACTCCCGCAGCCTTCTCCAAAGTTTTCGGATCAATTCGAGTCGCCAGCCACCTTCCCAGCAAAACTCCCAACAAACTGGTTGCAATCAAAGCCAAACCCGCACCCACAAACACAATCCAAGGATTCCGAGATTCAGCCGTCATCAGCAAAATCGCGAGTTGAGTTTTGTCTCCAATTTCAGCCAAAAAAATAGTGGCAAAAGTCGAGGCAAAAATTGCCCAGTGCTTCGGCTTCAGTCCCTTTTCTTCCTGACAAATATCAGGATTTGCACTCACTGAAAGTTCAGCCGACTCCGGGGTTAAAGCAGCACAAATCTCAGAAGTCTCTTTGAGTTTTTGTAGTTGTAACTGTGGTGGCAAATCGGAATTGGGGTTTACTGAGTCAGAAGCAGACAAGCTTGGCGGTAAAGAATCAAGTTTCACGGGCAATGAGTGCTAAATATTTATTTTTGACTTCTAGTTTTGATTTTAACTTTCTATGTGCCTGCTTTTACCAAAACTGGTTAAGTACCGTAAGTTCGATCGCCCGCATCACCCAAACCAGGTACAATAAAACCCTGTTCATTGACCATTTCGTCGATCGTTGCCGTGTAAATAATCAAACTAGGGTACTCTGCACTCAGCCTCTTCAAAGCCGGAGGAGCAGCCACCACAGAAATAATCCGAATCAAATTCGGGTCAATTCCCCGTGCAGTCAACTCCTGCATTGTCGCCACAATCGTCCCACCAGTCGCCAGCATCGGCTCACTAATGATCACCCGCGTTTCCGGGTTAAACTGCGCCGGCAATTTGTTCAAATAACAAGTCGGTTCCAGCGTCTCCTCATTCCTCGCCATGCCGAGGTGGTAAACCGAAGCCAGCGGTACCACAGTCTGAATTCCTTCCAGCAATGCCAAACCCGCCCGCAAAATCGGTACCACAACTAACGGAGCTTCCGGGTTGATAAAAGTCGCCGGACATTCGCTCATCGGCGTCTGCACCGTTGTGTCCACTGTCGGCAGCCAATCTCGAATTGCTTCGTAAGCCAGCCAGCGTCCCAATTCTGTCATCGCAGAACGAAAAAGTACCGATGGGGTGGCGGCGTCGCGGGCGACAGCCAGCCAGTGCTTGATTAACGGATGGGGCGGAACGTAAACGCGCAGTTGCAGAGCCATGAGGAAATTGGGGAGATTGCTAGGTTTGAGGAATAGTCTGCGGTGCGATCGTCTTCGTTGGCGTAGCCCCCGTAGGGGCGGACTTCATGAACGGGCGATCGATCGCTCTGTGCAACTTATCACAATCTTCAATTTTTTCATCTAAAATCTCAAATCTCAAATGGTATCACTACCTTGGTTTGCCAACCTCAAGACCAGCTTATTGAAATATTTTGCCAATAGTATTGACATTAGTTAGCAACAAGGCTATATTCATTTTAGTGTTCTCCTCTCAAAGGATCGGCAGACGAGGGCAGTCGGCAATGGTAGACTGCTCTCGCATTTTTTTTAAGCATTTCTTTTGGAAGCATCGGGCATCGGGCATCGGGCATCGGGCATCGGGCATCGGGCATTATCGGTTGCCTAACTTCGGTCTTCCTTACCAGAAACAATTGGTTTAAAGCCGGAACCCTTAAAGGCGAGAAATTAAAAGAAAACTATTCATTACTCCAATCCCCTTCCTTTTAGGTAGAGGTCGCACTCATCTGTCAACTGTCAACTGTCAACTGAATGAAATCCGTTACATAATCCGTTGCCGAACTTCTTCCTTCTGGAGCGATCGACTGTAAAATTATAAAAATATTAAGATTTTTAACCTAATGTCAGCTCCTACCCAATCCCAGTTATTTTCTCCCAACTCCGGCCCGACAGAGCAAGAGTTTGATGTGATAGTCATCGGTTCCGGCATTGGCGGACTCGTGACAGCCACCCAGCTAGCCGCTAAGAAAGCCAAAGTTTTAGTGCTCGAAAGCTACACAATTCCCGGAGGTAGTGCTGGATATTTCGATCGAGAAGGCTACAGATTTGATGTCGGAGCCTCCATGATATTTGGATTCGGACAGCGCGGCACCACAAACCTCCTCACCCGCGCCCTCAAAGCAGTCAACGTCACCCTAGAAACAATTCCCGACCCCGTACAGCTTCACTATCACTTACCCAACGGCTTGGATCTAGAAGTTCCCCAGCCTTATGACAAATACTTGCAAGAATTAATTGACAGATTCCCTCACGAGCGCGCAGGAATCCAGAAATTTTACGGCGAATGCTGGAGCGTCTTCAACTGTCTCAACGGGATGGAATTGCTATCCCTAGAAGAACCCGGATATCTAGTTCGAGTCTTTTTTCAGAATCCTTTAGCCTGTTTGGGATTAGTAAAATATCTGCCTCAAAATACTGGCGACATTGCGCGGCGCTACATAAAAGACCCTACTTTACTGAAATTTATCGACATGGAATGCTACTACTGGTCTGTAGTACCCGCAGACTTGACGCCGATGATTAACGCCGGAATGGTATTTTCCGACAGACATTACGGCGGCATCAATTATCCCAAAGGCGGAGTCGGTCAAATTGCCCAAAAATTAGTCGAAGGATTAGAAAAATGCGGCGGGAAAATTCAATACAAAGCTAAAGCAAAAAAAATTATCACAGAAAACGGTCACGCTGTCGGAGTCGAGCTAGTAACCGGCGAAGTTTACCGCGCTAAGCGAATAGTTTCTAACGCCACGCGCTGGGATACTTTCGAGAAATTGCTGCCCGCTGAAGAAATGCCAGCTAGCGAGAAGAAATGGCAGCAGCGCTATCAAAAAGCCCCCAGCTTCTTGAGTTTACATTTGGGAGTCGAAGCCAGCGTCATCCCGGCCGGTACTGCCTGCCACCACATTTTGTTAGAAGATTGGGATAAAATGGAAGCGCCGGAGGGCACTGTTTTGGTGTCAATTCCGACCATGCTAGACCCGGATTTAGCTCCGGCAGGATATCACATCGTTCACGCTTTTACTTCGAGTTGGATGGAAGAGTGGGAAGGACTTTCGCCGCAGGAATACGAAGAGAAAAAAGAACAGGCCGCCGGGAGAATTATTGACAGATTAGAAACAATTTTCCCCGGTTTAGATGCTGGTTTGGATTATATGGAAGTGGGGACGGCGCGTTCTCACCGCCGCTTTTTGGGCCGCGAAGACGGAACTTATGGGCCGATTCCCCGGCAGAAGTTAATGGGTTTGTTGGGAATGCCGTTTAATCGAACTTCTATGCCTGGTTTGTATTGTGTGGGCGATAGTACGTTTCCGGGACAGGGTTTAAATGCGGTGGCGTTTTCTGGATTTGCGTGCGCGCACCGAATTGCTGTGGATTTGGGGTTCTAGGAGGAATATGGCAACACAGGTTGCCCCATTTCTAACTCAGGACTTATGGATTGGGAGGTAAACAATGCAATAGCGCTGTCCAACGGCTCGGATACTGCGAAATCCAGATAAGTTATCAACAAGCGCTTTGCCTTGCTTCTCTGGTTCAATTTTGAGTTTATCGATGCGATCGCGCAGTTTCTCCTGTTCTCGTCTATCTTTGACCAAGAATTTATTGATGGTACAAGCCCCCGGATTTATCCGTGGAATCAATCCAAAATCTAAAATCTAAAATCCTCAAGCCCCCGCATTTATCCGTGGGGTCAATCTAAAATCTAAAATCTAAAATCGATTGACTTCTGCCAACATTTCCAGCGCCAACGGCGTAAGTTGGATGTCGTATTCGATTGAATTTGCTTCGCCTTTCATAGTCCCAGTTTGGCTTTAGCATTTTCCCAGGAAACAGTTTTGCCTTCGTCTGATTGGGTGATGCTTTGGCGAAGTTTGGTAACGAATTCAATATCGGTGAGAATATCCAAGGTTTCGAGGAGTTCAGTCAAATAGTTGTAGCTGATTGCCGCCATAACGGGAACACCATCTTGAGTGATCACGATCGGCTGATCAGTAAGTTCTTGAAGTAGGTTGGGAAGCTGCTGCTGTGCTTTGGCAATGGTGAGTCGTTTGGACATGGCTGTATTGTACAACTTGAATTAAGATTATGAGCATTAAAGCAATACTAATTTTAATTTAGCACCTGAGTCCAAATACGACGTATCAACTAAAAACCCGGTTTCTGGGGAGAAACCGGGTTTTTAAACTGAAAAAGGGTGCTTTGCATTCTTTAAAAAGAGTTTACTGGTCGTAGCTGCCGCCGACACCGATTTGGGTATTGTAGATTTTGGCATCAGTAATGGTCATATCTTCCATTGATGCGCCGGATACGTCAACGGTGTTGATGATGGCGGCGGTCAGATTTGCCCGATCGAGGTCTGCGTCATTTAAACTGGCGTTAGTCAGGAAAACTGCCGTTAAGTTAGCACCAGTCAAGTTAGCCCCCGTCAAGTCAGCACCTTCGAGGTTAGCGCGATAGAGGTTGGCACCTTTCAAATTTGCTTCTCTCAAATCTGCACCAATTAAATGAGCCCCGGTCAAATCTGCTCCAGACAAGTCGCACTGAAAACATTGCCCGGTTGAGAGTAACTGCTTGACTTGAGCCGGATTTTCGGCACGAGCCGGGCCTGCGAACAGTAAAGGAGCAATTAAAAGAGTAGCTGTTAATAGATGGCGTTTCATATTTTTTTCCTCTGCCTATTATGTGTTTAAGTTCTACTGTTTATATCTACAATTTTACCACGGTTGTTTTCCTAGCTTGCAATCGATATCACATATCTACTGTGATATCGATTGCCCCTGACAGCGCACAGATGGTTTCCAAAAGCTCGCAAAATTTAATGTCGCAAAACTTAACAATGCCAAAGTTTAAGACAGTGCTTTTTTGTAGTAACATCTTCTATATTAGCTAAAATTGCCCGCCGATGTGTCTTTCTAAAGAAGGATCTAATTGACAACGCGATCGATAGTTTTAACAGGTAACTCGATCGCAAAAAAATCAAAACGAATAAACTATTTTTAATAAAAGTGTCACGAGACTGAAAATTTAACTTAAAATAAAGATTGGCTTATAACTTTATAGGTAGAGCCAGAGCCTTCACTGGCCAGATCCCCAACCAAAGATCGGGTGCATTTTTAACAATAAATTTTAATTATGTCTCAGCAGCGCTGTAAAAATCCAGATATTGCTTGGAAAGCAGCGCTTTTTGGGAATTTCGCAGAGTCAGCGCGATCGCAAAAATCAATTCAATATGCTCAAAAATGATTCCTCCAAGTATCTGCCGACTTTAGATCAAGTAATTGATTGCTCCCCCTTGACAGTTGCGCCCGATACCCCACTAGCAGAAGTAATTACCCTGATGGGCCAACGGCGCGGAAGTTGCCCTCTCAACCCAGACATTTCACCAACCGATATCTACCAACAACTAACAGAAATCGCAAATCCGGTAACCTCAAGCCCAGTTAGAGATGCTAGAGGTATCTGCGTCTTTGTTGTGGAATCATCTATCGAAAAATCAGACCCGCAATCTGCTCAAAATTCTCAATTGCAAGGAATTTTCACCGAGAGGGATCTCGTCGATTTGATTGCATCGGGCAAAAAATTAAAAAATGTTACGATCGCAGAAGTTATGCGACAGCCGACGGCAACGCTGACAAATGGTGAAGATAGAGACATTTTTAGCGCCCTAATTCTGCTCAGCCAACACAGAATTCACCACCTGCCAGTATTGGATCGCAGCGGTCAACTCCTAGGAGTAATTACCCCGGAAAGCATTCGCCTAGCAATGGTGCAACCGGCAAATATCTTAAAAATGCACAGCGTCAAAGAAGTAATGACCGCAGAAGTCATTCAAGCGCCTCGCTCAGCGTCTGTTCTGAGTTTAGCTGAGTTGATGGCGCAGCACCGCGTTAGCTGCGTCGTAATTACAGCATCAACAGAATTATCGATGAATTTGCCGTTCCCAATTCCAGTAGGTATAGTCACAGAACGGGATATTGTGGAATTTCAAGCTTTAGATATAGATTTGTCGCAGACGATCGCCCAAACTGTGATGAGTAGCCCCTTATTTAGTCTCAAGCCAGAAGACTCGCTGTGGGTAGCTCATCAGGAAATGCAGCAGCGTTTAGTCCGCAGGTTGGTAGTAACCGGGGAACGCGGAGAACTGTTGGGAATAGTTACTCAAAGCAGTTTGCTGCGCGTACTTGACCCGATGGAAATGTCCGGGGCGATCGACATTTTACACGCAAATGTTCAAGAACAGACTAGCGAATTGCAAAAAGCGATCGCAACCCTCAGCTTGACTAACGCCAGACTAGAAAGCGAAATCGCTACCCGCAAGCAGGCAGAGGTGCGGCTGCAACTATTAGAATCTGCCGTAGTTAATGCTAACGATGCGATCGTAATTATGGATGCCGGAGACAGCGAGATCTCTGATCCCAGCATCATCTACGCCAACGAAGCTTTTACCCAAATGACGGGCTACCTACCCGCAGAAATCATCGGACAAACCCCCAGTTGCTTGCGCGGCCCGGAAAGCAACGCGGCTCAAGTTGCCAAAATTCGCCGCGCTTTCTCTCGCCGAACACCCTTGCGCCTGGAATTGATCAACTACCGCAAAGACGGTTCAACTTATTGGGTGGAACTCAACAGCGTCCCTGTTGCTGACGAGTTCGGGAACCTCACGCACTGGGTGTCTGTGCAGCGGGATATTAGCGATCGCAAGCGCATGGAACAAGCCTTTTTTGATGAAAAAGAACTCGCTCAGGTTACTCTACAATCGATCGGCGATGCAGTCATCACTACTGACAGCGACGGCTGTATTTCTACCCTCAATCCAGTTGCCGAAAAACTCACGGGTTGGTCAACCTCGGAAGCTAAAGGTTTGCCCCTCGCCAGTGTGCTGAGAATAGTTGACGAAACTACCCGGATACCGATCGAAAATATCGCCCAAATCGCTTTGTACGAAGGTCGAATTGTTGACCAAGGACACAACAGTTTACTGATTGCCCGCCACAATCGCGAATTTGCCATCGACCACTGCGTTGCCCCCATCCACGCCAGCAACGGCACAATTGTCGGGGCAGTCGTTGTGTTCCGAGATGTCACCCAAGTGCGAACTCAAGCTCGGCAACTCACCTGGCAGGCAACTCACGACCCCCTGACGCAATTGGTCAACCGCCGTGAATTTGAGTACCAGCTAGAACACGCCCTACACAGCGCTCAAGGTTACGGCCAAGAACACGTTTTACTTTACCTGGATCTCGATCGCTTCAAAATAGTTAACGACACGAACGGTCACATTGCAGGGGACGAACTGCTGCGCCAAGTCAGCCTGCTATTTAAAAGCAATATCCGCAAAACCGATATTTTAGCGCGTCTGGGCGGTGATGAATTTGCCGTACTCCTGTACCAGTGTCTACCTGAAAAGGGCTTAGAGGTTGCAAAATTGCTGCTAGAAAGCATTCAGGAATTCCGGTTTGGGTGGCAGGACAAAACTTTTTCGATCGGCGTTAGTATCGGTTTGGTGGCAATTAATCCCAAAACAGCATCGACATCTGGGGTGTTGAGCGCGGCCGATATTGCCTGCTATGCTGCTAAAAATAAAGGCCGCAATCGGGTGCAGGTTTATCAAGCGGGCGATCGAGAATTAATCAAACAGCGCGACGAAACTCAGTGGGTAGTACAAATTAATCAAGCTTTAGAAGAGAATCGCTTTCGTTTGTATTTTCAGCCGATCGTACATTTGCTCAACTCTCCCACCACCGGCACCCACGGCGAAATCCTGCTCCGCCTCCAGCTTGCAAACGGTCAGTTGGTGTCGCCGATGGCATTTATCCCCGCGGCTGAACGCTACAACTTGATGCACGCGATCGATCGCTGGGTAATTCGCACTTTATTTAGCAATTTATCTCAAACTTTCACGGCAAATCTCTTAGTCCAAAACCCCGGAGAAGAAAGCGATAAAATAGTAACCTTGCCTACTTGCTGCTCCTTGTCTAATTCACAATCTTCATTTGACAAATATCGCAGCCTTTATTCAATCAACCTTTCTGGGGATAGCATTAACGAAGAAAAATTCATCGACTTTATTCAAGAGCAGTTTTCTATCTATCAAATACCGCCGGAAATAATTTGTTTTGAAATTACCGAAACCGTGGCGATCGCGAATCTCAGCAAAGCAGCCAGCTTAATTTGGAAACTCAAGGAACTCGGCTGCCAGTTTGCCTTAGACGACTTCGGCAGCGGGATGTCTTCTTTTGCTTACTTGAAAAACTTGCCTGTTGATTATATCAAAATAGATGGCAATTTTATTAAGCATCTGGCAGAGAATCCTATTGATATTGTCATGGTGGAAGCTATAACTAAAATTGCTCACGTCATGGGAATTAAAACTATTGCCGAGTATGTGGAAAGTCAAGCAGTTATGGATAAACTTAAGGAGCTTGGGGTAGATTACGCTCAAGGTTATTTTTTGGGAAAGCCTCAACGTTGTAATTTATGCTCTCCTATTGCAGAGGAAGTTTTGGGAGAATTTTCGGTTGATTCTTTGGCTTTTAAGGGCAAGTTAGCTTGTTGAAGAGTTGACAGTTGACCGAAGGAAGAGGGAAGAAGGAAAAAGGAAGAAGGAAGAAGGAAGAGGGAAGAGGGAGAATTGCCCAACTGCCAACTAACAACTAACAACTGCCAACTGCCAACTGCCAACTGCCAACTGTCAACTGTCAACTGTCAACTGTCAATAGCAGCTTCGATGTACTGACTGTCTAAGAGAAAAGCACCTTTTTCAAAGCGAATGCCCCAATAATTGCCGGGACGCCGATCGAGTACAATACCCTCAGCGCCGATCGCAATTACATTCGCAGGCCGCAGCATCGGCATCGGTTCGGCAGTTTTGACGAAAGGCGGCATCGCCACAACTCGGACTTTTTGACCGATTGTAAATTCTTTTTCCATAGTTTTTATGCTTTTATTGGCGATCGTGGCACGGCTAGCGTCGCCAAAATTCATTGTGGCGCACTTTGGCAGAACTTCCCCCTACAGCTTTGTGTCACACTAATAATTGATAGAAAATGGCTGATCTGAAAGTAGGGGATAGTTGATATGGCTACAAATCGTCGCATTGAGCGTGTAGCTTCAATGATTAAGCGGGAAGTCAGCCTGATGTTGCTGAATGGAATCAAGGACGATCGCGTAGGTGCGGGTATGGTTAGCGTTACCGATGTAATTGTTTCGGGAGACCTTCAGCATACAAAGGTTTTTGTCAGTATCTACGGTACTGATGAGGCGAAAGCCGAGACTATGGAGGGTTTGAAATCAGCAACTAGCTATGTCCGTAACCAGTTGGGCCAACGGGTGCAACTGCGCCGCACGCCGGAAGTGATATTTCTCGAAGACCGTTCTTTGGAACGCGGTGATAAAATGCTGACACTGTTAAATCAGCTTTCTATCGATCGCAAACCAGGTATGTTTGATGACGAAGAATTGACGGGTGATGGCGAAAAATTGACCAATGATGATGATGATGAAGCAGACGAGGATTAATAATTAGCATCTGAAGGCAATCAACAGTCAACAGTCAACAGTCAACAATTCCCACTTACCCATGATTGACAATCTTTCCTTACCCGAACTGGTAGCCCAGATGTTTGTAGTGCGCGCTTCAGGCTACTTGTTCGACCACCAAATTCGCTATCGGGCCTGGGAACCAACGGCCGACAAACTCCGCTATTATCTGGAAAAGTTGGGCGTGGGCGGTGTGATTTTGGTGGGAGGAAGTGCTGCTGAGTTGGCGGTGCGATCGCACCAATTGCAGTCTTGGGCCAAATTTCCGCTACTGCTGGCGGCTGATATTGAGGAAGGTGTCGGCCAGCGGTTCGCCGGGGCGACTTGGTTCGGGCCACCGATGGCTATGGCTGAAATCGCGACGCATGATGCAGGTAAAGCCGATCGATATGCTGAACAAATGGGATCTGTGACTGCGATCGAAGCTAGGGCGATCGGTCTAAATTGGATTCTCGCACCAGTCGTCGATGTTAACAACAATCCCGACAATCCCGTGATTAACGTCCGCGCTTTTGGCGAGACATCGGAAATTGTCGGCAAATTGGCAAGTGCTTTTATTCGCGGCGCTCTTGGGCACCCGGTTTTGACTACAGCTAAGCATTTTCCCGGTCATGGAGATACGGCGGTTGATTCTCACTTGGAATTGCCGGTTTTGCCGCATTCGCCAGCGAGATTGGCTGCTGTTGAGTTGCCGCCTTTTGTTGAGGCGATCGCCGCTGGGGTCGATGCTGTGATGAGCGCCCACTTACTGATTCCGGCTTGGGATGCCGAGTTTCCTGCTACTCTTTCTCGCAAAATTTTGATTGGGAAGCTGCGGGAAGAGTTGGGGTTTGATGGTTTGATCGTGACGGATGCTTTGGTGATGGGTGCGATCGCCAATAAGTATGGTGTTAATGAAGCTGCTGTTTTGGCTGCTGAGGCTGGGGCTGATGTTTTGCTGATGCCACTTGACCCGGAAGCGGCGATTCTGGCTGTCTGCGAAGCTGTCACTCAAGGGCGGATTTCTATTTCACAAATCAAGGAATCTGTCAAACGAATCTGGGAAGCGAAAATTAAGGTGGGTTTGTTAATCAAGGAAAAGGAAAAAGCAGCAGATTCAATGTCGATCGACTCGATCGACTTAAGTTTGCTAGCAAATCCAGAAGCAAGGGCAACGGCTGTCGATATTTTGCGAGATTCTTTGAAATTTGGGGGAAATCTACCTTTAGTCGCGAAAAAGCCCTCAGAAAACCAGGTTTTGCGGAATTTGATTATTGTAGATGATGTTTTGGGTTGCGAGTTTTTGGGCAAACACACTCCGGCGATCGCCCGGCCCGAAAAGTTGGGTTACGAATTGCAACTAATTGACGATCGCACAGGCGCGATCGTTGATAATACAGGTGCAGAGCATTTTTCTCCGACACTGCTGCAAATTTTCATTCGCGGTAATTGCTTTCGAGGCAGTGCTGGTTTGACCGAAGCAGCCCAAGATTGGTTTAAGAAATTATTAAGGACGGGAGAACTGCAAGCTGTGTTAATTTACGGCAGTCCCTACGTTTTAGAGCAATTTTTGCCGCACTTGCCTCCGAGTATTCCTTATGTATTTTGTTTCGGGCAGATGCCGATAGCGCAATCTCTCGCTTTAGAATTGCTGTTCGGCATTAACGAAACGGGCAATGCTTGAGCTTTTGGACTCCTGAATCTTTCCTTTGCTTAGTCAGGACTTAAATTGATCAACCTGGTTTCTCGCCAGAAATTTGGCTTTGAGCTGCGCAGCATCCAGAAACCGGAAATCGGGCGCGGACTCCTAAGTCCTGAATAGAGCTTTGCAGCAGCTCAGCCTGTTAGCCTAAAAAATGTACCGCGTCTCAACATCTAAAGAAAGATACGATCGCTTACTCATCATTCTTATAACTTTTTTAAAATTGACCAGTAAATAGTATCTCTGTATACAGAAAAAAATAACTTACATATTGAGAAGTTTGGATTATATTATTAACAGGGCCATAATTTTTTTTAGTAAAACCTTGAGGGCGCATTATGATTCACTCCACTATTCACAAACTTCGCTACTCTTTAGATGTGATTCAAGATGAAGCACGCCACCTCGTACATGAGGGCATCCTGAGCCGACAACAGCCTATCTACACCTTGTGTCAGTTCATCCCGCCTCGAGAATGGGCTTGTGTCGAGGGAGAACTCGAAAAATGTGACTTCTTGCTGCGCGATCGCATCGCCGACCTGATCGGTTCTGAAAACTGGGACAATGACTAAAGTTTTGTTCTGTTAAATAATTTTGCAAGTAAGTTGCAACTAAACTCCGGCTGTATTAAAGATGATCTACTCTTTAATCCTGGGAATTTTCGGAGCGCAAATTTTCCAATTCGGCCCTCAGCGCTGCCATCTGTGCAGTTAATTCTTGAATATCTTTTACGTCTGGTTGTACAACCGAGTCGGGAGGAGTGTCAGTTGCTGTATCCGATTGCCGATGCGAGACGGATGCGTCGCTGTCTGCATTCTCCCTCACGCCCGGTTGAGAGAAAATTGTATCGACAAAATTCCGCGCTTCTCGATCGGTCATTTCTCCTTTTTCCAGCAACTCATCCGCGAGTAGACTCAAATCTGGCTGTCGAAGTTTGTCCAGATTTGCTTCTCGCTTCACGGGATCTTGCAATGTCTCAATTAAAAAGGAAGTTGCACCTAAAGTTAGGTGAAATCCTGTTTGCAGCATTTGAGGCAGGTTGTCGGGATTCATCTAAAAAATGCCGCTAGAACGTTTTTCGGAGTTTTTGGTTCGCGAGTTGCCAAGAGCTGGCGGGCTTGCCACTTCTGGGCGTGAAGATGCGAAGTTGTCGATCGCGATCGCCCCGCTTCCAGAAAAATCAGCCTTTCGGGGGATGCTTTTTTTTCGAGCAATGCTTATTGTATCATTACTTCGCGAATTGAGAAATGTCAAGTGTAAAGTTTTGTAACGAGCGATCGATCTGGGGGCTTCAAATTAAGGATACAGCACCTCTCCGGTGGATGGGTCAAATATAAATAGCCGATCGAAGTCAAGCTGTACCGTCAGTCGATCGCCCGGACGCAAACGAACACCCGCCGGTACTTGTAACTGTACAGTAGTTTCAGCGCTCAACGCAGGCAAACTCGCCCGGATTAAAATTTCTCTCCCCAGAGGTTCCACTACCTTTACCTCCACATCAAGAGGCACTTTTTCTAACGCCCAAACATCAGTTTTAAAATCATCATCTGCTGCTGTTTGAGACGTAAAAATTTCTATATTTTCTGGACGAATGCCCAAATCAAATGCTTGTCCTTCGCTGGGTTGCAATCTTTTTTGAAGCGATGGCGGACAGGATAAAGATTGACTTCCTACCTGAAAAGATTCGTTAGCATAAATGGCGGGCAAAATGTTCATAGCCGGATTGCCTAAAAAAGTCGCAACCATCCGGTTAGCAGGTTTAGCATAAATGCTTTGCGGGTCTCCAATTTGCTGAATTTTCCCCCCATTTAAGACAACAATCTTATCAGCTAAAGTCATCGCTTCCACTTGATCGTGGGTGACATAAACTGTGGTAATTCCTAGTCGTTGATGCAGTTGTTTTAGTTCGGCCCTAGTGTCGTCTCGCAGTTGAGCATCGAGGTTGGAAAGTGGTTCATCTAGTAGGAAAACTTTGGGTTCGCGGGCGATCGCCCTTCCGAGTGCTACCCGCTGCTGTTGTCCGCCTGATAGCTGTTTGGGCTTACGTTTGAGCAGGTGGTCGATCGAGAGCGATCGGGCTACAGTTTCAACTCGTTCTTGAATTTTAGTCGAGTCAACATTCCGCATCCGCAATCCAAAAGCCAAATTTTCGGCAACAGTCATGTGCGGATAAAGCGCGTAATTTTGAAACACCATTGCCACATCCCGCTGTCTCGCCGGAATATTGTCAACTAAATTATCTCCAATATAAATATTACCAGAAGTTGCGGTTTCTAAACCTGCAATTGTCCGCATAATTGTGGATTTTCCGCAGCCGGAAGGCCCGACTAATACCCAAAATTCACCATCCGGGATTTTGAAACTGATGTTTTCGATCGCGGTGACGTTTTGGTAGCGTCTGGTAATATTTTCTAAGCGAACATTTGCCATTTGTAAATTGGTAATTGGTAATTGGTAATTAGTGTTTTTTACCTTCTGCCTTCAGAAAACTGTTCTAATTCTAAAACTGTGCGGTCTAATTCTTCAACTAGAGGCGTTGATTCAGCTTTGCGGAATGCTTGTACCAAAGAACGATAGTACCAGAGAGAACCGTCTTTGCCGCCTTTAAAGCGTTCCCAAACCGAGTCGCCCAATTGACGGGAATCTTTGAGGATCGATCGCACATTATAAAGTTTATCAGCCGCCGAGACTAATCTGACCGAACCTGAAGCTGTGAGAAGGCGATCTATCGCTGTCACAGTATCGCCAAAGCCGCGGCGGATGGCTTCGCGGGTGGTGGGGCCGCCTTGATCTGCGATCGCCGGAATGAAGCAAAGCTGCGATCGTCTCCTCTTCCGAAGCCCCATACTCTAAAGCTATACTAGCAGTACCCAACAAATGAGCAATATACGGAACGCCGGAACCTTTGCGGATTTGAGTTGCGTGCAATTCGGCTGCATAGATAAGGGCTTCAGAAAAACGGTTTGAGAGTATCATTGCAATAGAGTATATGTTGAGTAAAAGTATTGATTTGAATCTTTGAGTAAAGCGAGGCAATCACGATGACAACTACTTTAATTTTATCAAAAATATCTCAAAAAAACTCCGAAAATTTTACTAAAACACAACCCAAAAACATTATATCTTTGGAAGAATTTCTCGTCAAGCCGCCGGAGAGAATGGAGTGGGTTGACGGTAACTTAGTGGAGAAAACAGGCATGACATTTAAACACGGTTTGGCTCAATCTAAATTAGCCCGTTACTGGGGAATTCACAAAGACTCCAGCGGACAGGGAGGAGAAGTTCTTACCGAAACACTTTGCCGAACAGCTAAACAGGGCCGCCGTCCCGATGTCGCTTACATCACTCCCGAACTGCTGCCACCATCAGGCAATTTTACAGCATTTTCCCAAAGTTTTCCCCTAATTGCGGAAGTTGCTTCGCCGGAAGACAGCGCCGAGGAATTGTTTGCTAAAGCTCAAGAATATTTGGAGTCAGGCTGTCAGGAAATCTGGCTGCTATTTCCTGAAGCGAGATTAGTATTTGTGAATGCAGGTCAAGGCTGGCGTTTGTTTAATGCGAATGAAGTTGTTAATACTCAGACTATACTTGCAGGTTTTAGCATCGCAGTTAGCGAATTGTTGGCTTGAAGGGAAATGTAATTCCCAAAATATTAGCCCGCTCACCAAGTAGCAGAAATACAATATTCATACAGGGCTTTATTACAGTTCCTTTTTCTCACGATTTCAGAACTAATTTTTGAGTAACCCAAAATCCGCATCGATTCCGAAAGCAATGCTGCCGTATCTACCATATTACCAAAAAAAGTTGAATTTCCAACAATGTAATGCAACTCACATCCATCTTTCAAAATAGATCTAATTGAACTCAAATGTAAGTGCATATCATAAAAGTATTTCAATACATAAACTCCCAAAAGAGACGCATTTTTACCATCGGATATTTTGATGCTGTTTGCAGTGGAAAAAATATCCGATGGTAGCGTTTCGTCTTCTACCTGCCAAGAATTCAGGCGACTCGTTGCAATCCCCCAAGTTCCACCAATCGCTAGCCAATCTAGTTCACCCGCCTCTTTTGCCTCATTCAGAAACTTTGTCCAATACATATATGGACGAAGTTCACGAATGTAGCTGATTCGATTCGGATAGGGTGGTGAGGTAATCACTTTATCGATTCTGATGCCGTCTAATTCGGTGATGTGACGAGCATCTACTTTCAATACTTGTACGCTACCGCAGATGTTTTTTTCAGCCGACTGCAAGATCGACTCAAGAATAATTAGAAAAAGTTCGTCAATATCTTCACAATTACGATCGCTTACTGTTTCTTTGAATGACATAGAAACATGATTAAATGCTGCTGAAGAAGTTTCAATTATCAAGCGACAAAATGCAATCCAAACAAGATTAGACCTCTTGCAAAAAAAATCTATGCTATAATAGAAGATTTTCAATTTAATCCCCCTAGAGCTAACTCATAATTATAAATTGCTGATAACAAATTACAACGCAGACCATAACGGC
>NZ_JAUBVR010000019.1:0-83657 GCF_036705955.1 Microcoleus sp. A6-C6
TTCTTCCTTCTTCCTTCTTCCTTCTTCCTTCTTCCTTCTTCCTTCTTCCTTCTTCCTTCTTCCTTCTTCCTTCTTCCCAATTAATCAACAAATAAATCAAGAGGTAAATGACCGTAAGTCCCGCTAACTCCATCTTCCGAGGAAAATTGGCACGATACTAACACGCCCCGATAAGTTCCCGGATAGCCATCAACATAATACGAACCCTTCAAAGTATTAAACTTAATATAAACCGAACCAGTAAATGAAGCAAAAGCACTTGGATCTAAAACAGCTTGATATCCCAAAGCCTTCAAATAAGTTGCTAAAGCTGAAAAGCCCTCATCCGTCGAAGTAGCGCAAACTCCCAGCATTTGGTAATCCGACAAACTTGCTACCAGCAAAATCGCTTCACGCAGCGCCTGTTTTTCCAGCGGCGATGCTACAGATTGCATATCCAGACAAGTAAAATCTTTGAGGATTTGCTGTGCCGCTTCAACAGTCAGGGTAGTCGGGTTTTGAGTAGACATCAATTGCTCTGATATTTCCAAAAGTACGATCGACACTTGGGTACTCGTCAACGGATTTCTGCCATTGCAACCCTCGATGACAGCCGTAACACTCGCGCCAGCCCCGATTATAGCGCATTGTGGGTTCTGGAAATCAGTTTGGGCGATCGGGCTACTGCACCGCACACTCTACCTAGATTTCAAATAAATATCAAAAAAATGTCAAGTTAGCTGAATTTGCATCTATTAATGGTAGAGATGAAAAGCACACAAATTGGTAAAAAAAGTATGAGGCTCGATCAATTGCTAGAAAACATAAAATTTTTGAGAAGTTTTCTGTTTCGGCTCCTACACAAAGCCAAACTGATTTACTTATTGCTGATATTTGCTATCAGTATAGGTGTTTCTGGCTGGACAGTAGAATCTAATTTCATCAAAATCCCTTTAATCGGCTTTCACGACATTGTAGACACTCAAAATCCCGCCCAATTGCCACCGAAGCGGCTTGCTTTTTCCATAGACTACAGCAAACAAGATTTGTCAGTATTTTTAGAATATATAATGAAAGAAAACTATTGGTTATTATCATCTCAAGACTTGTACGTATACTTTATCGACAAGTCCCAGCCAATCCCCGCTCAAAGATTGGGTCAAAAACCGATTATGATATCCTTTGATGACGGGTATAAAGGCGTTCATGAAAATGCACTTCCGATCTTAGAAAAACTTTCAGTAGTTCACAACAAACAAGGCAAATTTGTGTTATTTGTAAATCCTCACTTTTTAGGTGTGAATATGGGCAAAAATTTTATAGCCCACACTACTTGCAACGATTTAAGAGACGGATATCAAAAAGGTTTTTATGACGTTCAGTCTCACGGTTTTACTCACAAAAATTTTACTCAAATTAGCGGAAAAGAATTAGAATTTGAAATTGCTAAATCTAAGTCTGAATTGAGAAAATGTATGGGAGATTTGGACAAAAATAAAGTTATTGGCGCTCACATCGCCTATCCCTACGGCGCATCAGACAGGGAAGTGGAAAAGCTTTTGCCTAAATATCATTTAACAGGCTTTTTGTACGATGACCATTTATTCAGAGTAAACCGACTGAAAAATAACTACCGCATTTCTCGCATCACTGTCGATAAAGATATGTCGCCTAGAGCTTTAATTCGCATAGCGAAAAGAGCTTCTACTCTGACAAAAAAAGAGTCGCTTTAGGCAGTATTTGGGGTTTTTCTATCTCCTTGATTGGGCGAGTTTATTTGTCCCCAGAGTCGGGGAGGCAGTTTTTTTTGTGTCATCTGGCAAAAAAGCTAGTAGTTTTTAGCGATATTTTCTAGTTTAGATCAGTCCGCGTTTTTTCAGCTTTGCTAGCGCATCTTCGGCGGCATTTTTTTCAGCATCTTTTTTGCTTTTACCTTTACCTTCTCCGTAAGATTTGTCTGCGACATAAACTTTAGCGAGAAATTGGGGCTGGTGGGGCGTACCTCCTTCTTGGACTGTGACGTATTTGGGCGGAGTCGTGTCACCGTTGGCTTGTACCCACTCCTGAAAGCGGTTTTTCGAGTCTACAGTCGATCGCGTTTCCACAACATTTTCGGGAACAGAATCAAACATTTGCCACACAAACTCGCGAACTTTGTCCATATCTTCCGTGTCCAGATAGTAAGCGCCAATGAATGCTTCAAAGGTACTGCTGAGCAAATTTGGATTAGTAATTCCACCTTCTCGATAAGCTCCTTTGCCGAGTCGCATTTTTAAGTCTAAACTGATTTCAGTAGCAAATCTGGCTAATTGTTTTTCATCTACTAATGCAGAACGGCGGCGAGTCATTTGATCTTCTCCCATTTCTGGGTGACGCTGATAGAGATATTCGCCGCTGAGAAATGTCAGCAAAGCATCGCCGAGAAATTCTAAGCGTTCGTTGTCTGCTTCGCGGAATGTGGGGTTTTCGTTGACGTAGGAACGGTGGGTTAGTGCTTGGCGCAGCAGTTTTTCATTGTTGAATTGGGGAATGGTTATTTGGAGTTCTTGTGTTTGGTTAGTTAATAGCATGGGAGTTGGATAATTGTGATTGATTTTGAAGTTTCGTGTTGTTATGTTGGCGGACATGAAAGAGCCGCAGATAGCGGTTGGCTTGGAGAATCTAGTTTATCAAATAAACTGGATTTTTGCTATCGGCGGCGGGGTGAATGTCTAGGAAGTTTAGGCAGTCAGTTTGTAAGTCTCGATCGACTTGGGCAATTCATCGACAAAGTAAAATCGATCGGCAAGCTTTTTCAGATTGTCGCTATCATTATTACCTTTGCGGGCAACAATTATTACCTTCTTACCCTTTTCTTGCAGCTTGCGAATCAAAATTTTACCGTAGCCGTCTCCCGATACAATAATAAATGTGTGTGGGTATAGGCTACTTGACCCCTCGCTACAGCAGTCGCCAAACAAATTAAAGTCTACAGCATTTTTGATTTTTACGGGTTCATGAGAACATTCAAAATTTAGAGAGCGTAAAGTTTCTTGTGCTGCCTTATTTCGTTGTTCCCAATAGTCGTAAACTTTTCGGTTGACTACATATCCAAATTCACTAGCCAAGAGCAATAATTCTGGGGCTAGTTTTAAAGTTGGGATGTTTTGATAATCCCAATAAATGGAAACTAAAGCTTGCTGTTGGTAGATTAATCCATTTGAGGTTCGATGAGCGTCCATGTGAGTAATTCCTAAAATTAGGTTGACTGGACAGCCTCGACATATCACGCATCTAGGATTAATGGAACGTTGCCTGTGGATTTGCTCAAAAATGAACATTTCCGCACCAGACAATCTGTTACCATAGAACACTTTGATTTTGTAGGGATTTGATTAGCGTCTTAGCTACAGGATTTATAGAACTGGAAGGAGCTTAGTAGCAGCCCGTTGAAGGGAAATCTAACTCTATAATGTTTCGGTTTTCTCAAGCTTGTATCAACTTGTTAACACGACATTAGACTTACTTTCCGCTCAACCGGGTGCTAGAAGCTTGTTCCAGTTCTATAAACCATGTAGCTAAGACGACTCAATCAACATTCCTTAACTTTGAATGCGATATTTAGTTTTAGCTCTGCCTTTACCATAACGTTTTAACTATTGGATGTCAAGTATTAAGTAAAAATTGTTTTTCTGACATCCTTATATATCTCAGCAAGGTTTTCGCCCACCTGATACCGCCAGTTACGCGCCCTCAGAAACCGGGTTTCTACGAGTTTTGGCGACGAGTCACGAGAAATCTACCAAGAAACCCGGTTTCTCGCCCACCTGATACCGCCAGTTACGCACCCTCAGAAACCGGGTTTCTACGAGTTTTGGCGATGAGTCACGAGAAATCACGCAAGAAACCCGGTTTCTCGCCTGACAAGGGCGATCGCCCACAAGCCCCTCGACCCATAGATTCATCCCACTTATCGCCAGCATTTGAAAAATAAATGTAAAAATATGTTGCAATGTTTCTGTTGTTATGTTAAGTTTAGTTACATAAGGTTGAAATTAAACGAGGTTTCTGGTCATGGAAAACAAAGACGCAAAAGTAGGCTTCACCGAGTTCGCTGAAACCTGGAACGGCCGTTTGGCAATGCTGGGCTTCGTTATTGGCTTAGCTACCGAGTTCCTCACCGGTCAAGGCATTCTCTCTCAAATCGGTTTGATGTAATCAGCTTAACTCCATACAATAGCTGTAATGTGTGGTGGGCGATCGACCCCCTTACAAGTGCGATCGCTCACCAATAAGCCCCCTTCATTGATAGTGAAGGGGCTTTTGCCTTTTTATTAAAAACTCAAACCGATGGCACAATCAAAAATCTTTTCCGTCTCAATATTTATATCGAGACTAACTCCAGCTTTCCTAAGCAATTCCTACTGAATTTAAAATCCTGACTTGAGGAATCAAAGCCGGAACCTTCACCAAACCATCCCGTTTGTGAGTCCGCAGGCTATTACCTAAAATCATCTCCGACAGATCCGGCATTTCCTGCCAGCAGCGCGAACAGAACCAATAAACGCGATTGTGGCGAGCGTGTCGGAGCAGTGTAGATGAGCAACAAGGGCAACTATTCATGGTATTTTAAACCTTCTTTAAGATATGGATCGATAACGAATTCATTACAGGGATTGACGAATGCCGGGGCATCTAAAATTCAGACATGACAAAAAAAATCTCTTTTCACTCAAAACTTTGAGCATCTCGCAAGTAGCACTTTTGCACGCCAAAAAGCAACACCATAATCAGAAGCTGAACAATCCAAGGGGCTAAAGAGAAACCCCAAACAAAGCAACCCAGTCCAGCCAAACCAACCAGAACAAAAATATCTTGAGAGGTTTGCCAGTAAATCCAGACTGCTGCCAGAGAAACTATCAGTAGCAAAATGTAAGCTGAAGGCATAATCGTCTTGTCCCAAGGTGTCTGCCAACAGTCAGGATCGATCCCTGACACTATGCTTAAATTAAAGCCCAAACCTGAAGAACTGATGAAGATCGGCAAGTTGTTACAAAAGAAAATATCATCCTGCCCAATTATATTCAGCATAAAAACCGAGCAGGCAGAATTTATTTTTTTTTGATTATAGAATTCAAGGTGTACGATCCTCTTCGAGGGCTGCGCTAACGACCTATGCTTGATCCCAGCCCAAAGCTTCAGCCACCTGAGTAGCCAAAGACATCGGTTCAAAAGGCTTAGCAATCACACTCACCACCCCCAAATCCGCGAACATCCGCCTGTCGCTAGCGAGAGCCTTAGCCGTCAGTAAAATTACCGGAATATGCTGGGTAGCATGATTAGCTTGTAACTGTTTAAAAGTAGTAGGCCCATCTTGGTCGGGCATCATCACGTCCAAGAGAATAGCATCAGGCTGTTCAGCCAGAGCCTTAGCCACACCCTCGCGGCCAGAACTCGCGGTCAGGACTTCCCAGCCACCCACCACCTCAAGACTGACTTGAGCCACTTCCCGAATATCTTCCGCATCATCAATCACCAAGATGCGCTTGGCAGTCAAAATTAACATTTTTTTTAACAATCAGAACTGATCACAGACTAGAGGCTAAATGTGAATATTTTGTAAAGCCAACTGTTTTACCCGATCGAACTTTACAGTAAATTTTCAAAACTGTATAGCAGAAGGCTTCCGAAGGAAGAAGGAAGAAGGAAGAGGGAAGAAGGAAGAGGGAAGAAGGAAGGCTTTAGTTATCGTCGCGAGAGCAGCAATCAACCGCAAGGGTTTCAGCAATTAAGAACGTCGTAACCGCCTTGGGCGTTGCTATACAACCGAGTCCCCAAAAATCCGCTTTTCGACTTCAAATCGCGATGTTTGCCCGCAGTCCATGATGGCATAAAAGGCTGAGATTGTTTGTCGATGACTTCAGCCAAGAATCTGCACAAAATGACTAACTGTGGGTAAACATGGGTAGAAATTAACTTTCACTCGCCAGCCCTTCCCTGATCACTGGCAGACTTAAGAAAAAAGTGCTGCCCTCCCCCAAAACGCTCTCCACCCAAATCCGGCCTCCGTGCTGCTGCACGATACTGCGACAAATAGCCAGCCCCAAACCAGTACCTTCCTTTTGGCGAGAATCAGAAGCATCAACTTGTTGGAAGCGTTCAAAGACCATCTCTAGCTTGTCCGCCGGAATGCCCCGCCCTTGGTCTTTCACAGTAATCAGGATTTCCGAACTCACTGCTACGTGCGGATTGATGCCGGTAGATTCAGGAGACGACACTGACTTCAACCCAGATTTTTCTGCCAAATCTCGATCGTGCGTCAACTCCCCGCTTAGCCAAATCGTAGCACCCGGAGGCGAAAATTTGATAGCATTACTGAGCAGATTTGTCAAGGTCTGAATTAGCCGATCGGGAATAGCCAGTAATTGCGCTCCCACAGGCCTCACCGACAGAGTAACTCCCGCCTGCTGAGCCATGCCCTGCATCTCCTCTGCCGCCTGCAACATCAACTCAGCGACATTGCAAGTTTGTTTGATTGCAGTGCTGTAATTAGAATCCATGCGCTCTAAATCCAGGATGTCGTTGATCAATCGCACCAAGCGGCCAGTATTAGTGACAGCAATCTCCAGCATCCGCTTGGCTTTCTGGGGGTAAGCCTCAAGCACTCCGCTGTTGAGGAGGCCGAGAGCGCCGTGAATCGAGGTCATCGGCGTGCGCAGTTCGTGGCTGACAACGGAGATGAATTCATCTTTCATGCGATCGATCGCCAGCCGATCGGTGATATCTTTAAAAGTCACCACAGCGCCAATAATTTCGCCTTGTTCTCGCATCGGAGCGACAACGTACTCAACCGGAAAACTGCTGCCATCTCGCCGCCAAAAAACCTCATCGGTGACGCGCCGCGCCTCTCCGTCTGCCAAGGTGGCTAAAATTTGAGAACTTACTGGGTTCGACAGTTGGCCCATCGCAGGTGCGGCGCTATCTGGGGGAAGTTGAGATGCGGAATTGATGTCTGTTAAAGATGAGATTTGCTCGATCGCCCGCGAGCATTCTGCCTGTGAACGGTGTAAGCTTTCATAAAGTGGTCGATCGATCAATTCCTTAGATTCGCAGCCGGTCATTCTTACCGCCGCCGGATTCACAAAAGTTACTTTTCCTTGTTTGTTCAACCCGCAAATTCCTTCTCCTGCGGAGAACAAAATCATTTCTGTTTGGTGGCGGAGTTGTTCGAGCGCTTTTTCGATGCGCTTACGGTCGCTGATGTCGCGAGCGATTGTCGAAATGCCCGTTAGTTTTCCTGTCGCGTCTTTAATCGGAGAAATCGTTAGGGACACATCTATCTGTTGGCCGTCTTTGCGCAAGTGTACGGTTTCGTAATGGTCAATGGTGGTTCCAGCCCGAATATTTTCCAGAATTTGGGGAATTTCCTTGGGGCGTTCGGGAATTGCTAAAATCTCGATCGACTTTCCTTTAATTTCCTGCGCACAGTAGCCGTAAATATTCTCTGCCCCGGCGTTCCAGCTTTGAATCGTCCCGGCGATGGTTTTTCCTATGATACCGTCATCGGAAGACTCGACAATGGACGCTAAGCGCACGAGTTCGTCTTGTGCTTGTTTGTATTCGGTAATGTCGCGACCCAAAATCACGATACTTTTGCGTCTGCCGTCGGGGTAAAATACCGGTACTTTAATCACATCATAGATTTTTACAGTACCATTCGATCGCAGAACCACTTCTTCTGTTCTAAAAAGCTTACCTTTTGCCCACGCTTCTCCATCGCTCACCTCGCACCCCTGTAGAGCCTCCCGGTAAAAACTGCTGAGTTCTCCTAGCTGAGAATCTGTGAGTCCGCGGTATTCATCTGCTGATAGCTCAAACAATTCCAATATCGCTTGATTTGCCTCCTGCCACCTGCCCTCGCCATCTTTAAAGCAGACAATATCTGGCATGGCATTCATCAGCAAATCGAGGTAGGAGTTTGATCGCAGTGCAGCTTCAACCTGGGCCCGCTTAGGGATTTCCTGTTGCAGGTTTTCGTTTGCCGTTTGCAGCGAATCGATTAACAAACTTTCGGTAAAAGTGCGTTCTTTAATTACTTCCTGAAGTCTATGGATTTCTAGGGACAATCGCCTGCGCGCCAACAAATTTTCTGCCCGTAAGTGCAGTTGGGTGGCATCTACGGGAGTTGTGATTAAATCGTCAATTTTGCCTTGGAGTTGTTTTGCTGTTAGAGAAAACGGTGGCTCAGAAACAGCCGATATTTGGGATTTTCTCAGGAGCAAAAACGGTAAAAATATCGGCTCGGTGGCAGCTTTTAATGCTTCTACCACCGGCCCAATGCGATCGAAATTTGCCTCGTCGAGAATGCACAAGTCAAAAGCGATTTTGGCAATCGAAAATTCGGAGCTTGGTTCGGAAGTGCGATCGAGTACGATCACCTCATGCTCGGTGTTGAGGTGTGCGATCGGCAAATGTTGTTCGAGGCGATCGACCAATAGCAAAATGCGGCTCATTAGCTTGATAATTTCCCAATGACTAATGATCTGATTTCCAATAAATTTACTCACTATCGGGTTTGTAATGAGGACTGAAGTCCTCACTACGAACCGGCGAAAATTATAATGCCCGTGCAAACGCAAACCCGATGATAACTAATAACGTTCGCGATCTCTTAAGTTCGCACTACTGACAACTGACAACTGTCAACTGTCAACTGTCAACTGTCAACTGACACTTTAAGGCATTCCGATCGCAATCAAAGCATCTTCCGGCATACAGGTAGAGTAACGCTCCCCTTCCGATAAAACCGCAATCAGCCTCATTTGCCAGTCCGGCGTAATATTCAAATCCGCCCAGGGCACTGCTACCTCCAAACATTTATCCAATCCCACTTGGGCGCGGCTGATGCGGGAATGCCACTCATCGCCCTCTCCTGCTTCCTGAAACCAAATCGATTTCGTCAGCAAATTAATCTCTAAATGATGGTGGAATCGATAGTTTAGCGGTGCTTCGTCGGGCAAACCAGACAGTGGCATCAGACTATTGTGCATTGTGCGATCGGGATAAAACCACAACAAATTTAACTCCGGCGGGCAATCAATACCCGGCCGCACCCCAGTCTTGAAGTCGGCGCGAAGGTAAAAATTCAAGTGATCAACCCCGTACCAAAGCCGCTGAATTGCCGAACTCCGGTGCATCGTGCCCCTTGCTCCCCCAACTTCAATCCGGCCGGCTTTGTCCCAATCCTGTTCGTTGCCGATACCGTCGATAATCGGGTGAATAAAGCTCAGCGGCTGGTGGTCACCTTGAACCTCGTGCACCTCTACTTCCCGCCACACTTCTAGGGGTACAGGCTCGCCCAGAGCTTCGTAGATTGCAGCTACGTGTTCGCGAAATAGCCGATCGAACATAGCATCTTGATTCGACGTGTGGCCCTCGCCAAACCACCAGAACCAGTCGGAACCTTCCGCCGCGAACAGCGCTTCCCAAGCTTCTGGATTGCTCTCTTCTGTGGCTTCTGGATGGTTTGCCAATACCTGTCTCGCCGCCCCTAACAAGTCCCAAGCGCGATTTTTTGCGGGATCGCCGATCCAAGTTGTCAGGGAACCGTCAACCCAGGAACCGGTGTGTAGTTGGGCGGCGGGTATGGTTTCGGTGGCCGGGAATTTGTCGAGAAATTCCGAGACTGTGACTAATTTGATATCTGGATTGTCGCTGAGAGTTTGATAGAGTGATTCTAAGAACGGTTTGCCGTCTTGGGGATAGAATTCCCAGCAATTTTCGCCGTCTAGGGCGATCGTCACCAACCACGGATTTTCTAAAGCTGTTTGGCCGTCGGGTTGTCGGTGTTTGAGAGTTCTGCCGATCGCCTCCAAGTGTCCCACCAAATCCGATGCTGCTTTTTCCGGTTCCATCGAACCGTAGGTAAAACCAATCAAATCAGACAATCTGTGGTCTCGAAATACGATCGCCAAATCGCCATCAGGAGTTTCTAGACGGTAAGGGCGATATAACAATTCTGGTTCACAGACATTCCCCGTCGCATCGCGGTTAAAAAAGTGTTTAATTGTCCACCCCAATACTGCCTCATCCGAGACTATCCATTTAAAGCCTTGTTTAGCAATATAGGGCAAAATTTCCGGGCTAACTGCCTGTTCCGACGGCCACAAACCCCGCGGTTCGCAATGGAACCTATCTTGATACATATCCCAAGATTTTCTCAAATGTCTGGGAATATCTTCTGCCCACTGAAACCGATGTTCTGGCAACGTCATGTTAGGAATCGCTATGCGGCCGCCATTGGTATCAGCAAGTAGCGGTAAAATCGGGTGCGTGTAGGGAGTTGTGGAGACTTCCAACTGTCCCTCAGCTTGCATTTTACGGTGCTGTGGAATGATTCTGGCGAGGATTTCTTTTTGTTTTGAATAGATATTTTTTCGGTCTACCAGATTGAAATTTTGTCCTTGTTTCAGCCACCCTGCAATCTCCGGGTCATCCCAAAACATTGGGTCAATCCAAGCTAAATTGTGCCACGCCAGCAAGTCGCCAAAATCCTGCACTTTCCAGTTTGCCAAGCACCACTGAATGCCTTTTTCCTGCCGCTGAGTGTAGAGTTGAGCGTAGCGGGGATGCGGCTGAATCAGGGTGTGGTAATTAGCATCAAAGAAGTGTTCTAAAATGAACTCTTGTTCTTCGATGTTTAAACTTTTTGCCGACTTTAATGTCACCGCCAAATAAGGGTCTAATGCTTGGTCTGCGATACAGTCTTCTATCTGCAAAATCAAGGAAGGAACCAGGTTTACGGTTTGATGCAGTTTGGGATATTTTGCCAGAAGCAGCACTAAATCCAAGTAGTCTTTAACTCCGTGCAAGCGCACCCAAGGCAGTCGATACTCGGATGCTCCTGCGCTAGCTAATACTCTGGATTTGTAGAGCGGTTGGTGTTGGTGCCAAATGAAGGCTACGTAAAGGGGATGAGACATTGATTTTGGTAATTGGTAATTGGTAATTGGTAATTTGTGATTGATATTAGGGAATTGATAATTGGTAACTGGTAATTGATAATTAGTGATTGATATAGCCTTTTTCAGAAAGATGAGGTACTATCCGGCATAGGGCATAGAGCATAGGGCATAGGGCTATCCTCACTTTTTTGAGAACCGCTATCTTCGGGAATTAGTAATTAGTAATTGTTAACAGTCAACAGTCAGCCGTCAACTGTCAACTGTCAACTGTCAACTGTCAACTGTCAACTGTCAACTGTCAACTGTCAACTGTCAACTGTCAACTGACTAATTACATTACCTGTTCGACTTCAGAAATTTCTGGGATGGCCTCGCGCAGGCGACGTTCAATGCCCATTCTCAGAGTCATTGTGGAACTTGGGCAAGAACCGCAAGCTCCTTGCAGTCTCAGGTGTACGACTGGGCCGTCGATTTCTACGAGTTCCACGTTGCCGCCGTCGGATATCAGGTAGGGGCGCATTTCATCGAGAACTGTTTCGACGTTATCTCTGGTTAGTGCTAGTGTCGTCATATTTTACCTCAAAAATTATTCGTACAATTGACTTAGTTCGATCGTACCGTTACTTGCTGCTAAATCCAGCAGGACTGACGCACAACTTCGATTCATGTAGGGTGCGCAGTGCGCACCTTACCTGTAACCCTAGACTACTGCTGGTTCTAGCATTTTGACGTTGGAGTAGTTAAACTCGGTTGTCGTTTCTTGACCTTTTTCTTTCGATCGCACTACTTGCTTAGTCATGACATAATAGTCGCCTATCTTGTCAAAAGTATCTTCAAATTCCAGTTCTCTAGTGATTTCGTTGGTTTCGGGGTTGCGGAAAACGGCATCGTAATGGCTGGCCAAAGAACCTTCAGGAGTCTCTAAGCTTTTGTGCGTGTCAATGACGAAAGCCATGCGGCCCATCACCCGGCTGACTTGACAAATTGACAGACCTCGGATTTTATAATTCGAGCCCATTGAGTCGCCTTGCACTAAAATATCCACAGCGTCGGTGCTGTCCTTCTCGCCCAGGGTGAAGCTATTTTTGCCGTGGGATTTTTCAAATGTCGATCGCTTGCGGTGAGTCACAATATCCCGCATTTGGGTGTAAACGCTCTGCTTTACTTCCTCATCTGCAATCCCGCTGACTTCCACTGTCATGTCTGGTTTGATGGAAACATGACCCGTATATACTTCGTTGCCTTGTTTGAGTTCAATATCGGCGCTGTAACCGGGAAAGTTGGCATCCCAGGTATAACGGTGTTCGTAAGCAGCGCGAAACAAATCGCGACCGTTGGCTTGCTCTGACATAAATTCCTCTTTGTGTTGACACCCATCTAGTTTAGCTTAACCGCTGGCTGCCCCCACATTCAGTGCATAGGCGGGTTCCCGACTCTGGCACGAGCACTTCTTGAGGCTGCTGCTGCGATGTTGATCTTAGCGCAACAAAAATTTACTTTCTGTCTCGGTTGCTATAATTTGAAAAATAAAGTCATAATATGGCTAGTAATTAAAATCACATTCCGCGCATGGCTCTCCTGGGTTTATGATGTATACGGTATCAAGCACAACTGTTTGTGATTCTATGATGCCCTCGGAGTAAGGATATGCGGTTTTCTTATCACCACAAAATCAGGACAGCCTTCCGCATTTAGGGTGTCACACGGTATAATTATTCGGAAAATATCGATTTTTCAAGTGATAAATTATGCCTTTGCTAAAATATTTATCATTTAAAATGTATAATATAAGTATAATTTATAACTTAATATATCAATAAAAGTAAGTAAAAACCGATTGTGACAGTTGAGGGTGCCGAAGGTGGGATTAAAATCACATTCGATCGCCTGACAGCAGTCTTAGTTATGGGTTATCTTAAAAAAAAATTCTGTCCGCTTTTAAGATTTTCCACCTGTGGCAACTATTCGGTTCCCTAATTAATAAAATGCTAGAAACACTTTACAAATACTTAGAAACGTTGCAGGAACAAGTTAACCATTTGCCAACTCCGCAACAGGCGATTTTAATAAAAACCGTGGAAAATCTGTCAAATTCTTTGCAGGAAATGGCAACCATTCCCCAGTTTGAAAGCGTGACTAATAATGCAGCAAAGTTAGTTGAGGCAGAAAATTTAAATCGACTTTTGGAACGCACAATCGCGCAGCAAAGAGCGCAAATCAGACAGCTACAGGAGAAATTGGACAAAGAAATCAGTCAGCAGCGCCGGCACAATCAAGCATTAACTAAAAGTGAAGCAAAACTGCAAACTATACTGCGTAGTTCTCCTGATCTAATTAGTATTATCGCCTCCGACGGGCGAGTCCGATACCACAGCGGAGCCCTAGAGCGAATTTTTGGTTACAAGCCCGAAGAGAGAATTGGCAAGTTTCATGGCGAGTTGATTCATCCAGACGATTTGCTGACTTGGCAGGCATATTTTGGCAAGTTGCTAGAAAAGCCAGGAATTGCGGGGCCGATCGAATATCGGAAACGCCACGCTGACGGTTCTTGGAGGTACATGGAGGCGATCGGCAACAATTTGCTTTACGATTCTAGTGTGCAGGGAATTTTGATTAATTATCGCGAAATTGGGGAACGCAAGCAAGCAGAAATCGCCATCCAAGATTCGCAACGGCACTACAAAATTATGTCACAAATTACTTCGGATTTTGCCTATTCTTTTCAGGCACTTCCCAACGGTAACTTTGTTTGTGAGTGGGTAACGGAAGCTTTGGCGCGCGTGAGTGGTCATCTTCCTGAAGAATTAATTGCGTCGGGCTGGTGGAGTTCAAATATCGTTCACCCTGATGACAGGGAAATGTTAATTAAACAATTAGAAGGCTGTACTTCTAGAAGTATGGGGGTCAATGAGTATCGCATTGTTAACAAAAATGGTGGTGTGCGCTGGGTGCGGGACTGCTGGCAAGCGGTGTGGGACAAAACTGAAGGGCGGGTTGTTCGTTTGTGGGGTGCTTGTCAGGAAATTACCGATCGCAAGCAAGTAGAATTGAAACTGCAACTCGCGGGCGGAGTTTTGCAAGCACAAATTGGATCAGCGCCACTAGCGATTAATTGTACCAGCAATGACGGCCGTACTCTTGTCTGGAACCGCGCCGCCGAACAACTTTTTGGCTGGACTGCGGCTGAGGTTTTAGGGCAACCATTGCCGAATATTCCTGAAGGGCAAAAGCAGGATTTTTACGCGCTGCTGAAGTCTGCGGGTAATGGAAAACCGGAAAGCGGTTTGGAAGTGTCTTTGTTAAAAAAGGACGGTAGTTCGATCGATATTTGGGTTTGGGCTGCACCCGTGCAAGATGCGGTTGGCGAGATTTTCGGCAGTATCAACATATTTTCTAACCTTTCAGAACGCCAGCGCATACAGGAGGAACGCCAAAAACTAGCAGCAGTGAAAAATATGGAAGAACCTTTTTGGGCGCGCTATGTCAGCCCTCCACCAACCAAGAAAAAATAGGGCGATTGGTAATTTCGTCAAGCACAAGTTAAAAACATTAAAAGTGCGAAACTGCCATCTTATGCTGGGAATATCATTTCCGGTAAAATAATCTATTTGATGGGGTTAGTTCGATCGCACATCATATAGCCTTTCTCAGAAAGATCGGGTAGGCATAGGGCATAGGGCATAGGGCATAGGGCATAGGGCATGGGGCATAAGGCATAGAGCCTACCTCATTTTTTTGAGAACCGCTATAGGATAAGTATACCAGATGCTACGTTTGGTAGTTGGTATGCTGTGCTGCACAAAACCCTAATTACCTAAAAATAATTGAGTAACCAGCCACCGAATTTATTAACCAAAGCACAGGGGATTTAAGCCCCCACCTTTAGGTGGATTGTTTTTAGGCTGGGGCTTAAATCCCCTGCCTGAAAACTTCGCTGTCAACTGTCAACTGTTAACTGTCAACTGTTAAGGAATATATAGATGCAAGTGTCATATTTTCCAGGCAGAAGACTTGTCTGCACGGTAAATATTCGACTTTTTGAATGCGGGACTTAAATCTTTACTGGTGCCCAGATTCCTCCTTGCTCCTGACAGCAACTAACTCCCTTGTTGCTTCTTGCTTCTTCCTTCTTGCAACGTCCAGATTGCCGATGATTAATTTTTAAAGAGCGGTTCTTGATAAAGCGGGACGGTAAAAGTAACAGTTGATCCGAGTCCTTCCCCCATACTGTAAAAATTTACTGTACCGCCCATTGCTTCTATCAGCTTTTGAGAAATAGCCAATCCCAAACCGGTGCCGCCGTATTGCCTGGTACGATCGCCGTCTACCTGAAAAAATGACTCAAATAATTTATATTGCTTGTCCAGAGAAACCCCAATGCCAGTATCAGCGACTCGGATTTTCACGATTCCGGGGAACTCCTGGTTGTTAACAGTCACTTTTTTCTTAATAACTTCGGCACTAATGCGAATTCCCCCTTCCTTGGTAAATTTAATCGCGTTTCCAGTGAGGTTCAAGATTACCTGAAGCAGGCGTTGGTAGTTGGCGTACAAAATAATCTCCTCCTCGGCGGTAGATGTTTGGATTTGAAATTGCAATCGCTTTTGCTGCACTTGAACCATCGTAAAATTCTCTACTTGCTGCAACAGTTCGCCTAGTTTGACAGGAGCGAGATCTAACTCCATTTTGCCAGCTTCGATTTTAGCGATATCCAAAATATCGTTAATCACATTGAACAAGTGTAATGCCGATTGATAAGCTTCTGTGATAAATTGGTGCGCTTCTTCGGGGTCATCTGCCATGCCATCCATCACCAGTTTCAGGAAGCCGAGAATGCCGTTGAGGGGGGTGCGGAGTTCGTGGGAAGTATTGGCAAGAAATTGACTTTTCAGTTGGGAAAGAGCTACGGCTTCGGCGCGGGCTTGTTCTAATTCTTGGTAAAGTGTAGCGTGGGCGATCGCGCTGCCGACTTGGGCGACTAATTCGCGGGCGAATTCGAGTTCGACTGGACTCCATTTTGGGGAACTGCCGCAGCGGTGCAAGCAGATGAGGGCATTGGGTTGGCCTTCATAGGAGGTAGCTGCTACGAGGACGGAATGGCGATCGAAGCGATCGACAATGGGGGATGCGTAATCGACTGCTACGGGTTTTAAGGTGGCTAAAGTTTGAATCCATCCCGCCTGTTCGGCTGCGCGCAGTTCTAGTCCCAGCATCGAAGAGTAAGATTCTTGGCGGTACTCAGCTACTATTTTAAAGGTTTTGGATTGGAGATTTTCGATTTGATCGGCAGACAGCGGGGGCGATCGATCGCTGGTAATTGATTGTTGTAATTCGGCTGTTGGGACTGGATATTTTTGGGGATTTTCTGAGGGAAGAAAGTCCGAATATTCGAGGTTTTCGCTGTCTTTTTTGGAGGAACAGATGATGCAGCGGCTCGCGTTCAAGACTTGACCCAAACTGTTAGCTGTTTGTTGCCAAATTGTCTCTAGATCGAGGGTTCTGTGCAGGTTTTGAGCAATTTGGGAGATGATTGTGCGATCAATTTTTGAGTAGGGAGGGAGCGATCGACTGCGGTTGCGGCTTGCGGGAAGCAGCATTTGTTGGCGCGCGTCGGAGGGGGATGGCACAGCTCGATAGAGCATGAATTCTGCGGAATCTGGTGGCCTGTCTGTGGGTTTGTCAGACAGCAGTCTTCCCATAACTAAGACTTTTGTAGCTTTGCCGTTGGAGTCGATCGCGGGAGTGACTGTCAAATCTAACAGAAAATATTGTCCGGCGTGGCAAAATGGATAGCTGAACCTTTGCGGGACGAGGGTTTCTAGCACCCTGCGCAGGCGATCTAGATAAGGTACAGGGGCGATGGGTTGTAGGGTTTCGCTGAGGGGGCGATCGACAATTTGGTCTGCTGTGAGGTTGTACTGATCGGCTTTTTCCCAGTAAAAAGATAGATATCTACCCCTTGCGTCTTGGGTAAATACTAATTCTGCCCCTAACTCTTGAAAAAATGCTGTAGAGGCGAGGCTCGATCGCCGGAAATCGGTGTTAGAGTCCATCAGAGTTGGGGATGAAAGTAGTTCAGATTTTTGAGTTTTGAAATTTAAATGCAAAAATCAATACTCAAAATTGTTTTGGGCTTCGACGGTTAAGTTGTGAGTTATGGCAGAAGAAAGTTCGGCAACGAGCAATGTACGGGATTTAACGGATAGGAGGAAGTTCGGCAACGGATTTTTTAACGGATTTAACGGATGTCACGGATAGAAGGAATTGACCGTTTATGTTTCAGCAATTAAGAACTTCCTCACCGTCTGGCGCGGTTGCTATATTAATTAATTAAAAAGTTGTTGGCTTTTTAATTGATAATTCACAGCTCAACACTCACACTTCACAACTATTTTAGGCTGATACCATTGAGTTTTGAGTTATTAATGAACTCAAACAATATTAATTATTTAATTCAGAACTCAACTCAAAACTCACAACTATTTATTGTCAGCTATTTTGGGGAATCAAAAAATACAAATTAAGATTTAGGAATTAGTAGTCTGCACTGATTAACGATCTAGTTTGAAAATTCCACCAAAATTTTAGGCTGCGGGTAACTCAAGTCGGGGACTGGCTGGCGTTTTTTTGCCGTCACAAGAGAAAAGTTCCCAGGTTGTGAGTTTGCCCCAGATTGCTCCGAACAACCTGTATTTCGCCCTGAAATCTGCCGGAGATCGCAGCCAGAGTTCGCGCGGGCGAATTTCACACCCAGCAGATTTGCACCCAGCAGATTTGCACGCGCTGTATCGGGCGAGAGAGGACAGAACCTCAGTCGTTCCACTCGCCACGGGGCGGGACTGGAGGGTTGCGACGCAAGCTCATAGCCTGATCGTCTTCGCGACGCTCGCCTCTGAGCCACTGCTTGATTGCTGTTTCAATGACTTTGCTGGGGTCATTCGTCAGGTGCTTAATTTGGTCTAGCAGTTCAGAATCTATATGGATAGATAGTTCCACTTTTTCTGACGAACTGTGGGATGGTATCCTTGACTCGCTCATAGTTAAAAAGTCCTAGTTTTAATTCTTAAGTTTCAATTCCTTCTAGGAATTTACGCTTTTTTGTTGTGAAGGAAGTGATGCCCGATCCCTGGTAGAGATGCACAGCGGATCAAAACCTATACTTTTTAGATCCTTACCGTCCCGCTTCCGTTATTTGACCAAATTATTTGCTTATTGTCAAGCGCCAGCAACTTCTCAGTAATATTTTTAAGTTGACGATCGCCTTTTATAGAATAACCTGACTGGACTGGAGGTTTGAGGGCGAATGTTGGCGATCGGCGATATTCCCAACCGTTCAACAGCTTTTTGTACAATCACAGAGATCAATTTTTTTTCTCAGCAGGGCGTTTTGACTGAAGTGTGGTTGATGAACATAGCATAAATATAATGGATCTGTCAACCCACCGCCGATAAAAAATTAAATTGGATCTAAGTCTCTAAATGACTATAAATGACTGTAGATTGAATGAAGTTTTATAATACAACAAAAGTCAATCTTTTGCCGATAGGTTTTATGACAAACGTTCCTGTATCTCGCATTCGTAATTTTTCGATTATTGCTCACATCGACCACGGAAAATCCACCTTGGCCGATCGCCTGTTGCAGCAAACTGGGACTGTCCAAGCACGGGAGATGAAGGAGCAGTTTTTAGACAATATGGATATCGAACGTGAACGTGGCATTACGATCAAGCTGCAAGCGGCTCGGATGAATTACACTGCCAAGGACGGTCAGGATTACGTGCTGAACCTGATCGACACTCCCGGACACGTTGACTTCTCCTACGAGGTTTCGCGATCGCTCGCTGCTTGCGAAGGGGCGCTGCTGGTGGTAGACGCATCTCAAGGCGTGGAAGCACAAACCTTGGCAAATGTCTACCTTGCCTTGGGAAATAATTTAGAAATTATTCCGGTTCTAAATAAAATTGACCTACCGGGGGCGGAACCGGAACGGGTTAAAGGGGAAATTGAAGAGATTATCGGTCTGGACTGTAGCGGGGCGATTGAGGCTTCTGCTAAGGAAGGAATTGGTATTGATGAGATTTTGGAGGCGATCGTCGAATTGGTGCCGCCGCCGCAGGATACTGTTGATAAACCGCTCAGGGCGCTAATTTTTGATAGTTATTATGATGCTTACCGTGGGGTAATTGTGTATTTCCGGGTGATGGACGGAAGTGTCAAAAAGGGCGATCGGGTGTTGTTGATGGTTTCGGGGAAGGAATATGTCATCGATGAATTGGGCATCCTTTCACCGACGCAAGTGCAAGTAGATGAACTGCACGCGGGGGAAGTTGGTTATCTGGGCGCGGCAATTAAGGCGGTAGCTGATGCTCGCGTCGGGGATACGATTACTTTGGTCAAAAAGCCTGCATCTGAGCCTTGGCCGGGTTATACAGAGGCTAAACCGATGGTTTTTTGTGGCTTATTCCCGATCGATGCTGACCAATTTCCAGACTTGCGGGAAGCTCTAGAAAAACTGGAACTCAACGATGCGGCGCTTTCCTACGAACCGGAAACTTCGAGCGCAATGGGATTTGGTTTCCGCTGCGGTTTCTTGGGTTTGCTGCACATGGAAATTGTGCAAGAAAGACTTGAAAGAGAATACAATTTGGATTTGATTGTTACGGCTCCTTCTGTAGTTTATCAAGTCACAACAATTAAAGGAGAAGTGTTAACAATTGACAATCCAAGTCACTTGCCAGATCCTCAGTATCGGGAGAAGATTGAGGAACCTTATGTGCGGGTAGAAATGCTGTCGCCGGAAACTTATGTGGGCGCGCTGATGGAATTATCTCAAAATCGGCGGGGCATTTTTATGGATATGAAGTATCTGAGTCAGGGGCGGACTACGCTGGTTTATGAGTTGCCTTTGGCGGAGGTGGTGACGGACTTTTTTGATCAGATGAAATCGCGATCGCGCGGTTATGCGAGTATGGAGTATCACCTGATCGGTTATCGCGAAAATCCGTTGGTGAAATTGGACATTTTAATTAATGGCGATCCGGTTGATGCTTTGGCGATGATCGTACACCGGGATAAGGCTTACAATGTTGGCCGGGGCTTGACGGAGAAACTCAAGGAGTTGATTCCTCGCCACCAGTTTAAGGTGCCGATTCAAGCGACTATTGGCGCGAAAGTGATTGCTTCGGAACATATTCCGGCTTTGCGGAAGGATGTGTTGGCGAAGTGTTACGGTGGTGATATTTCGCGGAAGAAGAAGTTGCTGCAAAAGCAGGCGAAGGGTAAGAAGCGGATGAAGTCTGTTGGTACTGTGGATGTGCCGCAGGAGGCTTTTATGGCTGTGCTGAAGCTCGATCGCGATTCGTAGTTTGTGTGAGGAGGGCGATCGCGCGTGCGATCGTCTGTTGCCCATTTAAATTGTAGATTCGGGACGATGCTCAGAGCAACATCCCACAAGAAAAAACAATTGTGGGATGGGCTTCTAGCCCGTCCTAACTCTTGGAAGCACGGGTGGCCAGAAACCGGGTTTTTTAGGGAAATCCATAGGTTCCAGCCCGTAGAATTGGTAAAAACTCGGTTTCTAGGTGTGGAAGTGCGATCGCGAATTGATAGACATCTTGCACCATTCTCAATTATCCCACTCTGGAGTTAGCAAGCCCGTTATAATTAAGGGCATAATTGTTACTTGAATTTATTCTTATGAATACTCAAATATTACTAAAACCGTCGTCAAAATTAGCTGATGTTTCCTTGACAGTCCTCATAGAAGAATATGATAAACTGGAATCAGTCGATTAAAGGAGAGAGTTGTGTATGATCGCGCAAGTTCAAACGAAAACCTACCAGGCTGAGGAATATCTAGAATTGGAAATCAATTCTGAAGAGCGACATGAATTTATCAATGGGGAGATAATTCTGATAGCTGGTGGCACACCAAATCATAGCGAAATTACGAGCATCTTAAATTCTGTATTGAGAGTAAGTCTCAAGGGTAAACATTACAGTATTTTTGCATCAGATCAACGGCTTTTGGTTCCGCAGTTTAACAAATATACTTACCCTGATGTGATGGTAGTAGCGCGCCCGATCGAGTTACAATTGGGACGGACGGATACAATTACTAATCCTGTGCTGATTGCGGAAGTGCTTTCTAAAAGTACCAAAGCTTATGATCGCGATGAAAAGTTTGCGGCTTATCGCAGTATTCCGAGTTTTCAGGAGTATTTATTAATCGATCAATATCGGCTACAAGTGCAGCAATATTCTAAAATTGACGCGAATAAGTGGATTTTTTCGGAATATAGCTGTGCGGGCGATCGAGTTTCCTTAACTTCTATTTCTGTGGAAGTTGTGCTGGCAGATTTGTATAAAAATATTGACTTTGATGTTATACCTAATCCGGCTTAAATATCTAGGCGAATTAGGCTTGTTTAAGAGCGGTTTTAACCGCCAACTCTTATTAATCGATCGCCCGTGAATTCCTAGCTCTAACCAATAAACCGTGTTTCGGAGCAAAAATCATCGCCAACACAAACAGCAACGTTTGCAACACCACAATACATCCGCCCGTCGCCCCATCTATGTGATAGCTGATATAAGTTCCCATGACGCTAGAAAATACCCCACTCGCCATCGCAATTAGCATCATGTGGTCAAAATTATCGCTCAATAAATAGGCGGTTGCTCCCGGAGTCACCAACATTGCTACTACTAAAATAATCCCTACTGTCTGAAGTCCAGCCACTGCTGTTAGCGATAGCAAAGATAGCAGCACGTAATATAGAAATGTGATATTTAAACCGATCGATCGCGCGTGAGTAGAATCAAAACAAAACAAAATTAAATCTTTGCGTAAAACTGCCAGCGTCACTAAGGTTATGACACTAATAATTACAGTTTGAACAATATCTGAATCAGAAATGCCTAAGACATTGCCAAATAAGATATGCGTCAAGTCAATCGAACTTCTGACTTTAGAAATTAACACCAAACCAAAGGCAAAAAATCCAGTAAACACTAAACCGATTACCGTGTCTTCTTTGATGCGAGTTTTCGCTTTGATAAAGCCGATCGCAATTACCGAACCCACACCAAACACAAACGCCCCCACCGCCAAAGGAATATTCAGCACATAAGCAATCACAACCCCCGGCATCACCGCATGAGAAACCGCATCACCCATCAATGCCCATCCCTTCAAAGTCATATAGCACGAAAGCGCCGAACAAACAACCCCTACTAAGGCGCTGACTAAAATCGCCTTCACCATAAATTCATACTGCAACGGTGCGGCAAACCACTGAATTAAGTCCATTATTGCTCCTCCTGATTGACTTGAGTTAAACGATTTTTGGCCAAAGATAAATCACCGATCGCACCACCAAAGGTACGGGACAGATTTTCCTCGGTAAACACATCAGAGGTGTTACCATAGGCGAGAATGCTGCGATTAATTAACACAACTTGGTCGCAAAACGTGGTAATAGAGTCTAAATCGTGAGTTGAAACGAGAATTGTATGTCCTGTTTGACGCAGATCCATCAACAAATCAATCATCATTTTCTCAGTTTTGATATCGACTCCGGCAAAGGGTTCATCCAGCAGCAAAACCGTTGCCTGTTGCGCCAGCGCCCGCGCAAAAAAGGTACGTTTCTTTTGTCCGCCGGATAACTCTCCGATTTGCCGATCGCGCATTTGCCACATTTCCACCCTTTCCAAGCTTTCTCGCACCACTTGTTTGTCGATCGATCTAGGAATCCGCAACAGATTCATGTACCCATAGCGCCCCATCATCACCACATCGCGAACATTCACCGGAAAATTCCAATCTACCTCTTCCGACTGAGGCACATAGGCAACCAAATTGCGTTTTTGTACTTGACGAATGGGCAACCCATTAATTAAAACTCGTCCAGTGTTTGGTTTCACAAACCCCATAATGGCTTTAAACAACGTGGATTTGCCCGCACCATTCATCCCCACCAAACCGCAAATTGTCCCTGCTTTGAGTTGCAGCGAGGCGCTGTGCAAGGCAACTTTGCCGTGATAGGCAACAGTGACATTTTCAATATCGATACTTATTTCATTCATCTAATTTTCTCCATATTATGAATTACCTACAGAACTTGCACGCGGTGTTATAAACCAGGTTTAAATCCCCGTTTGTTCAGCCTCGCCGTCAACCATCAACCGTCATTTTTTTAGCTTCGCTGTCAACTGTCAACTGTCAACTGTCAACTGTCAACTGTCAACTATCCTGTAACCCTTTTATCAAAGTATTGACATTGTATTCAAGTAACTTAAGATAGGTTGATGCTGGGCCTTCCGCTGGAGAGAGGGAATCGACATAAAACACCCCGGCAAATTTTGCGCCTGTTTCCTTGGCTACCTGAAGCTGTCCTTGGTTGCTGACGGTACTCTCGCAGAATACAGCAGGTATTTGGTTTGCTTTGACTGTATTAATCACCCGTTCGACTTGTTTCGGTGTGGATTGCTGTTCGGCGTTGACAGGCCAAATATAAACTTCTTTCAAACCGTAATCGTTGGCAAGGTAAGAAAAAGCGCCTTCACAACTTACTATGTAGCGTTTGTCCGGGGGAATGGCTGAAATAGCTTGTTTGAGTTTTTCGTCGATCGCCCGAATTTGTTCACTGTATTTGGCGGCATTTGCGTCATAGGTTGCAGCATTAGCCGGATCGATATTTCCTAAAGCCTTGCGAATATTATCAACATAAATCAAAGCATTTTTGGGCGACATCCAAGCATGGGGATTTGGTTTACCTTGATAGGCATCGCCAGCAATATTAACGGGTTGGACTCCCTCGCTCAAAGTAATGTGAGGAACCTTGGGAAAACTGTTATAAAATCGAGTTGCCCAGCGTTCTAAGCTCAAGCCATTGTCTAAAATTAAATCGGCTTTTTGCCCTCGTGTTAAGTCGCTGGGAGTGACTTCATAGCCGTGAATTTCCGCCCCTGGCTTGGTAATGGATTGAACAGTTGCCTTGTCACCGGCGACGTTCTCCGCCATGTCTGCTAGCACCGTGAAGGTGGTGAGAATAACTTTTTTGTCTTTTCGGGTCGAATCGGTGGCGGTTGGGCTAGAAGCTCGATTTTGATTGGTTGGAGGCTCAACCGTCGTCTGAGTGTTGCACCCGCTGACGCACACTCCCAGCAGCAGCCCCAACCCAATTATCTGATACTGTTTCCAAACGGGAGAGGAGAGGAGGGATAGGGGGAAAGGGCGAGATGGAGTGAGAATTTGAGGATTTTTGGGCATATATTTCAAAATGCTAGCTAAATTTGCCACAGATTACGGCAGACAGCCCGATCGACGATCGCTGATTTTCATAATCTTTTCATTTTTTGAATTTATCACAGAACCCCTAAAAATGAAAGAATTATGAAAAATGTGGTAAATGGGCGATCGCCCAACAGAATCAGTATTTTGTGAAATATCTAAAATAGTGCTAATATCTCGGCAGATCGATCGGCTCTGATGGAGAACAGCCATCAGACGCAAGGGGGAAAGTTCGGTGAAAATCCGGCGCTGTCCCGCAACTGTAATGAGATGATACTAGGATAGTTAAATCTCCGAGTCAGGATGCCCGCCGATTTGTTTACCTGTTGTTTTCATCTGCGAGGTATAGATGATGGTTAGTTCAGTATTTTTACAATTAATCTGCTGTTGTTGTCGGTTTGTCGATCGCGAATGACAAGGGAATTTTGGATTTTGTGGCAAAAGTTGAAAATTTCTGCCATTCAGTGCTATTAACATATATGCAAGCGCTGGGAAGAATTTCAACCCTCCCGGAAATCTTAAAATTTACCCGATTCTCTCCATGTCGAAGCAAACATCAATTTCTATTTCCAAAGTAACTCGCTACCAAAATGCAGCGCTGAATTACTATTTGGGGCTGACAGATTCGCCCTATCTTCATTACGGCTATTGGAAGACTCTGCCGGTTCCTGCTGATGAACTCACGATCGCACGCCTGCGCAACGCTCAGCAAGCTTACACAGATAAATTGTTAGATTTTATCCCCAAAGAAGTCAAGACTGTGCTGGATGTAGGATGCGGGATTGGTGGAAATGCGGCTTATTTGCTCGATCGCGCTTTTGCAGTGGAAGGACTCGCGCCCGATCCGTTCCAACAACAGCGCTTTCTCAAGTGTACAGGCGATCGCGCCATCTTCCACCTCACCAAATTTGAAGACTTCCAAGCCACCCACTCCTACGATTTGGTTCTCTTTAGCGAAAGTAGCCAATATATGTCTGCTGTCGATATAGCTAAAGGTGCGGCGACTGTACTCAATCCTGGAGGCTACGTACTGCTTGCGGATATGATGCGATCTAATCCTAATTATACAGAAGGAATGTTTTCTAATTGTCATGTTGTCAAAGAGCTGGAAACTGCATTAATGCAAGCGGGGTTTAATTTAGTAAAAGCTGAGGATATTTCCACTCATATTTTACCAACAATTGACCTATATGTCGATACTTTCCGCAGGTATGGACTGAACACAATGATTTATGTTGCGGATTTAATTTCGATCGCAGTTCCGCCAATTCATAAATTCCTGCGTTGGATATTTCGTCGCTGGTTTAAAAAATTGGTGGTTGAAGGATTGGAGGCGAGTCAACTTTTTGAACAGCATCTTTGTTATGAGATTCAACTTTGGCAGTTGATAGAAAAAGATAAACGCGGTTAATAGAAGAATCGGCGGTTGAAACCGCGTCTATACAGACAAAACCCGCCTCCGCGGGTTGAAGAAAAGCCCTTAAAATTACGTTATCTTCTTCAGTCCGCGGAGGCGGACATCGTTTATATAGTCGCGAATTCCATTCGCCGTCTTATCTTATCTTATCTTATCTTATCTAATTATCAATATATGTCTCAATCAATTCTCGAATTCGATCGCACTTCCTACTCATATCCCTGCGGTTCGCGAGTAGCAATTCAAGATTTAAGCCTCAAAATCCCCGCTGGGAAGCGCTGCGGACTCATCGGTCAAAACGGCTGCGGCAAAACCACCTTGTTTCTGCTAGCAAATGGCTTGTACCAACCGCAACATGGCATGATTAGCTGGGAAGGCGAACCCTTCCGCTACGATCGCAAATATCTCACGCAACTGCGCCAACAAATCGGACTCGTCTTTCAAAATCCCGAACATCAATTAGTCGCTTCCACAGTAGAAGAAGATATCTCCTACGGATTGTACAATCTAGGATTGCCGGAATCTGATATTGCTGAAAAAGTGGAAAAGGCGATCGAGCAATTCAACTTAAGCGAACTCGCCCGCGAACCAATCCATAACCTCAGTTTAGGACAAAAAAAGCGCGTTTCGATCGCAGATATCATGATTCTCAAACCCAAACTCCTGCTGTTAGACGAACCTACCGCCTATCTCGATCCGCGCCACACCAAACAACTCATCGGTTTGCTGCAACAAATCCACGCAGCCGGAACTACCATCCTTTTAGCAAGTCACGACCTCGATTTCATCTACCGCTGGGCTGATTGGGTGTTTGTGATGGATCGCGGAAAATTGATTCTAGAAGGAACACCGGAAACCGTTTTTGCTCAGCGGGATGTCTTGGAACAATTGCAGCTTGGCGTACCGCTGGCGATCGAGCTAATCGACCAAATAAAGGCGATATTTGAGAAAAATGATAACTCAAAAATGCCCGCTTTCGAGGAATTGCAACAACAAATTTTAGACACGCGCCGACGACTTTAATCTTCAACCTGCGGAGGCAGGTTTTGTCTGTATAGACGCGGTTTCAACCGCCGCTTCTTCTGGATTTAGCCTTCATTGGCGGGCAGGATGCCCACCCCACAAGAAAATTAATTTTTTGTGGAACAGGCATCTTGCCTGTTCTTCAGAATAGTGTATTAAGTGCGATCGTACCAACTTTGCAGCGCCAACCGATGAACCTCGCGCCAACTAACATTTTTAAGTCGGGCAATTTCCGCACAATCTTCATATTCCGGCTGCACATTAACAATCGTTTCTCCAGACTTCGCAACTTTTATTTGTACTTCGCCGTATTCAGTTTGAACAGTCTCGAATTCTCGATGTAAAATAGTTCGTTGTTGAGTCGATCGCCTAATACCCAAAGTAGTAGTCTCCCGAAACATCACAGCTTCGCAAGCATCCTGAAATTCGGGATGACAAATCACAGTTAACAGCACACCCAACCGCGATTTTTTCATCACAATAGGCGTAGTAAAAACATCCAGAGATCCGGCCGCAAACAAAGCATCAAAAACATAGCCGATCGCCTGCGGACTCAAATCATCAATTTGCGTTTCCAAAACACAGACTGTTTCTTGCAAATTGGTAATGGCTAATTGATCATTAGTTGAATTCTCCTCTCTTCCTTCTTCCTTTTTCCCTCTTTCTTCTTCCTTCTTCCCTCTTCCTTCTTCCTTCTTCCCTCTTCCTTCTTCCTTCCTACCAATCCAGAGGCGCAAAATATTAGGAATTGCCAGATTACGAGAACCTGCACCCAAACCAATAGTCAGAACCTGCATCAGCGGCGGCGGACCAAAAGCAGAGGCGAGAGTACAAGCGATCGCAGTACCCGTAGGAGTGCACAATTCGCGATCGATCCCATTGCTATAAACAGGCACTCGGTGAGTTTCCCACAACCGCATCACCGCAGGCGTGGGCACCGCCAACCTACCATGTGCAGCCTTCACCGTACCCCCACCAGTCGGCATCGGCGAAAAGTAAAACTCATCAATATCCAACCAATCCAAACCCAAACAAGTACCGACAATATCAACAAGTGCATCCGTAGCCCCCACCTCATGAAAATGAACCTCATTTGCTGGAATACCATGCACAGAACCTTCTGCATCTGCTAATTTGCGAAATATCTCCAAACTCCACGCTTCCACCCGCGGAGGCAACTTTGCCAAGACAATAATTTGCTCAATTTCTGGCAAGTTGCGATGATGAATGTGGCTAATTTCTGCCTTTTCTTCGCCGTGACTGTGAGAATGTTCTTCCCCGTGATGATGGTGGTGGTGGTGGTGCCGATTGTCGAAAGTCGGGGATTCCGTTTCCGAGGGATCGAGGGCGGAGTCAGCAGCCGGATTGTTTGACTTTAAAGGCAAATCGGCTGCTAAATCGACATAAAATTTAGTTGCTTGTTGAGTATTCCGGTGGACTAATTCCGCCCGCAATTGGTACTCTGTCGAAATGCCGAGTAAGTTGAGTTTTTCGATTAGGTAGTCTAGGGGAACACCAGCGTGGAGGAGAGATCCGATACACATATCGCCAGCAATGCCGGTTGGACAGTCAAAATAAGCTATTTTATTCATTATTAGCAATTAATTTTCAACATTGATTGTTTCAGTCGATATTTCGATCGCCCACTTAGCCTGCAATATCTTAACATGGCAATTATTTACGGACTGCATCCAGTTGCACCCCAAAAAGACAGAATCGAGAAGATTGCAAAAGCTCTCAAAGATGGGGCAGTGATGCTTTATCCCACAGATACAGTTTACGCGATCGGCTGCGATCTAAACTCCAAGTCTGCCGTAGAACGAGTCAGGCGGATCAAGCAACTATCCAATGATAAGCCTTTAACATTCCTGTGTTCCTCATTGTCAAATATCACCGAATATGCTGCCGTCAGCGATCAAGCATACAGAATTATCAAGCGGTTAATCCCCGGGCCCTACACATTTGTGCTACCAGCTACCAAGTTAGTGCCCAAATTGGTAATGAGTCCAAAACGCAAAACCACCGGTATTCGCGTTCCCGACCACCCGCTTTGTTTTACACTTGTGGAAGCTTTGGGCAATCCGATTATTTCCACATCTGCTCATATTACCACTGATGATGAAGGTGCAGCACCCGTGCCGTCTGAACAAGAAGAAAGCTTTGGCAAAGCTGAATTATTTGACTCTTTTTTAAAGTTAGTAGATATCATTGTCGATGATGATTCCGATCCGGGATATCAAGTTTCTACCATTCTTGATTTGACAGAAAGCGAGCCGATTGTGGTTCGTCGCGGTTTGGGATGGGAAGCCGCCGCTGCTTGGGAACAAGATTAAAATTTGTAGGCTATTGCGATAAACTGTAGGGACACAACAATGTTCATTCATGTCAACAATTGCCTCAAACCTTTGTATCTCTGGTTAGTATCCAAGTCTAGATCCCCCTAAATCCCCCTTAAAAAGGGGGACTTTGAGAATACTCTTGTCCCCCCCTTCTTAAGGGGGGCTAGGGGGGATCTGGCCTCGGCGGTAAACAGAAGTTTATGAGTACGTTCGCAGCTAAATTGGACACAAATGAACATTGTTGTGTCCTCTATTTTCCACGATGATCTGTCAGAATCGCAAACAACAAATCTGCGGACAAAACCTAAGCTTCTACCTTAACTCCTTTCCAAAAAGCAATATATCCTGCAATATTTTTAGCAGCATCTTTTGGAGTAGGATAGTACCAAGCAGCATCCTTATTAACTTGTCCGCCAACTTCAACACTGTAATAACTAGCAACACCTTTCCAACCGCAAGTAGTGTGAGTGCTGCTGTCCTTGAAATACTCGCGGTTGATTGCATCCGCCGGGAAATAATAGTTATTGTCTACCATTTCGCACTTGTCGCTCTCGGCCAAAACGGCACCATTCCAAATTGCTTTCGGCATCGGTTTCTCTGCTTAAATTGAGATTCTCAAATATTGTAACTGTATTTGTGCTCAAAAGACCTAGAATAGGGTAGAAGTCAACAACCAATTACTGCAAATGTCAGGGTCGAATCCGCCAACATCTCTCGCGCCCTCATCCCTCGAACAATCCCTCAAACATTTCTTTGGCTATGACTCTTTCCGCCCGGGGCAGCGGGAAATTGTCGAAGCTGCTTTACAACAACGGGATATGATGATTGTCATGCCGACTGGCGGTGGCAAGTCTTTGTGCTTTCAATTACCGGCGCTGTTGAAACCGGGATTGACGGTGGTGGTTTCGCCGCTGATTGCTCTAATGCAAGACCAGGTGGAAGCTTTGCAGGATAATGGCATTGGGGCGACTTTTCTCAACAGCACTTTGAGCGCGATGGAAACCCGATCGCGCGAAACAGCAATTCTCGAAGGTAAAATTAAACTGCTGTACGTTGCGCCCGAACGCTTACTGGGTGAGAGATTTTTACCGTTTTTAGATATAGTAGCTTCTAAGTTAGGAATTTCGGCATTTGCGATCGACGAAGCCCACTGCGTTTCGGAATGGGGACACGACTTTCGACCAGAATACAGACAAATGGAGCGAGTGCGCGATCGATATCCCGACATACCAATTATGGGACTAACCGCCACCGCCACCGAGCGCGTCCGCCAAGACATCATCCAGCAGTTAACCCTGCGAAATCCCTACATCCACGTCGCCAGCTTCAACCGGCCAAATTTATACTACGAAGTCCGCCCCAAAACCAAGCACAGTTTTGCCGAAGTTGTGCAAATCATCCAAAAAAAAGGCGGTTCAGGAATCATTTACTGTCTCAGCCGCAAAAAAGTTGACGAAGTTGCCTACAAATTGCAGCAAAGCGGCATCCAAGCCCTACCATACCATGCCGGAATGAACGATGTAGATCGATCGACGAATCAAACCCGATTCATCCGCGACGACGTACAAGTAATGGTAGCAACAGTCGCCTTCGGCATGGGAATCAACAAACCAGACGTGCGATTTGTAATTCACCACGACTTACCCAAAAACCTAGAAGGATACTATCAAGAATCAGGTCGCGCCGGCAGAGACAACGAACCATCTCACTGCACCTTATTTTTCGGATTCGGCGATGTCAAAACCATCGAATACATCATCGAACAAAAACCCGACGAACAAGAACAAAGAATAGCCCGCCAACAATTACGGCGAGTAATCAACTATGCAGAATCCAGCGATTGCCGCCGCACAGTCCAGTTAAGTTATTTCGGCGATTCATTTCCCGGAAATTGCGGAAATTGCGACAACTGTTGCAACAAAAAACCAGTAGAAGACTGGACACTTGAAGCCATGAAATTTCTTTCCTGCATCGCCAGATGCCAAGAAAAATTCGGCATGAATCATATTATTGACGTGCTACGCGGCTCAAAAAATCAAAAAATATTGCAATACCAGCACAACCAACTTTCTACTTACGGCATTGGCAAAGATAGAAGTCCAGACGAGTGGAAAAGGTTAAGTCGTTCGCTGATAAATCAAGGCTTCTTAGACGAAAAAACAGACGGCTTTCCCATTTTGAAACTCAACGAAAAAAGTTGGGAAATCATGAAACGCCAGCGCACAGTTGAAATCGCCATCGAAGCGCCGCGGGAAGTACAGGGAAGAGTGCGGTCTTTAGCCGTAGAAGTAGAAGGCTTATTTTCCATATTACGAAGTCTCCGCAAACAAATTGCCGACGAACAATTTGTGCCACCTTACGTAGTTTTTGCTGATAGAAGCTTGCGAGACATGGCAGAAAAACGTCCGCAAACTCTCACCGAATTCGAGGAAGTTTACGGCGTTGGCAGCAACAAGCGCGATAAGTACGGCAAAGTTTTCTTAGAAGCAATTCGTACTTTTTGCAAAGAACAAGGATTGCCAACTAGCCCTGTATCTCCTGATGTCGTTAATCTAGCAAATTCTCCATCTTATTCCCAGATGCAAACCTGGGAATTATACCGAAAAGGTTTGACAGTTCAAGCCATAGCAAATGCGCGGGGGATGAGTCCTAATACTATTTCTGGGCATTTGGTAGAATTGATGGATATGGGCCGGGAAGTTGATATAAATTTGTTGGTGGAATCGGAAAGCCAGCAGGCTATCGTAAACGCAATTGAAGTTATTGGAGATGAAAGATTGAGAGCAATTTATGAGTTTTTGCAAGAACGTTATACGTTTGATGAGATTAAGTTTGTCCGCGCTTGGTGGCGGCAAAATTATGTTAGTTTTTAACCGCAGATGTCAGCGGATAAACGCTGATGGACGCAGATTATTGATAGATAGGAAGGGGAAATGAGAATTAAACAAGTAGCTTTTTGGGATCATGTATTAGAGTGGCGTTTTGAACCCATCTATTTTTCTAATCTTGCATTGCTAGTTGGGGTATCTGGGGTTGGCAAAACTCAAATACTTAAAGGAATTTTGCGTTTAAAAGAGATAGCGAATGGTGCTTCGTCAAACGGTTTAGCGTGGGATATCACATTTTCGACAATCAACGATGTGGAGTACCAATGGCAAGGCGAGTTTGAAACAAAAAAAGTTCCTGTCCTAATTCCAGATGAGGAAGACGAAGCCAGTAACTTTAGGATTCTTCGCGAGCATTTATCTAGAAATGGGGATACAATTATCGAAAGAAACTCTACCGAAATCAAGTTTAAAGGAAAGACAACGCCAAAATTATCACCGTTTCAAAGCGCAGTGCAAATTTTAAATCAAGAAGAAGATATCTTCCCTGTTCAGCAGGGTTTTAATAAAGTTATTTACAGTGATAACTATAGCTCTTTCAATGGAGGATTAGCGATACATCACAGGTTAATGTCAATATTTACATCAAGTAAAGTTTCATTAAAAATTAACATTTCATTGGATAGTATTAAAGGAAGTAATTTACCAATACTTCTAAAAATGGCTTTAATAGCCACCGATTATCCAGATGTGTTTGATAACATTAAACGCATATTTAGAGAGGTATTTTCTCAAGTTGAAGATGTTAAAATAGAAGCAGTAAAAGAAAATGATAGTCTATCATTTTCAGGTTATCCCGTGAAAATCAGAGAAAAAGGTGTCAATAATTGGATTTCTCAAAATAACATTTCCTCTGGAATGCTGAAAACGCTAATTCTGATTAGCGAAATCTACTTGTCGCCAGAAGGAACTGTAATTCTGATAGATGAATTTGAAAATGCTTTAGGGATTAACTGTATCGATTTTGTTACCGATTTGCTCATGGAAAATAGAAATATTCAATTTATCCTCACCAGTCATCACCCGTACATTATCAATAATATCAGCATGGAATACTGGAAAATAGTAACCCGCACAGGAGGCGTTGTCACCGTCAAGGATGCGAAAGATTTGAACTTGGGAAAATCTAGGCATCAGGCGTTTACGCAACTGATTAATCTTGAAGAATATAGCGAAGGAATCTTTGTTGAATGAATCTATATTTTTTAGTCGAAGGGATGCAATCGGAGAGAAAAGTTTATCCAGCTTGGTTAAGTCATCTATTGCCTGAATTCACACAAGTTCAGAGTTACGATGAGGTGAAAGACAAAAATTATTACCTGATTAGTGGCGAAGGATATCCATCATTATATGATTTCATTCCTCCTTCGATTGAGGAAATCAATTTAAGCGGAAAATACAACTATTTTGTAGTATGCCTTGATGCCGAGGAAAATACTGTTGCGGAACGACACGCAGAAATTTATGATTTTTTCAATCAGGAAAAACTAGAATTAAAAAATGCAGAACTTGTGCTAATTGTTCAGAATCGCTGCTTGGAAACTTGGCTGCTGGGCAATCGCAATATTTATGCAACACATTCTCAAAAGTTAATACATCCTAAAACCAAACTTTTATTAGATTATACTAAATATTATAATGTTTCAGTTGACTGTCCTGAAAAAATGGGAAAATATTTAGATTTTAATACCCATGCTCAGTTTCATGGAGCTTATTTGAAAGTGTTATTTGAAGCTAAAAACACCACATATTCTAAAAAAAGACCTGGAGATGTGCTAAAGCCATTTTATTTGGAACAGCTATTGAAAAGAATTGAAGAGAAGCCAGGGCAATTGACTACTTTTCGTGATTTTGTCGATTTTTGCAATATAGTTAAATCCAGATTGTAAGATTAAACGGCAACAATTACAAGACTTAGGCAGAACCTCTATATGTAGAACTCAATATAATCTAAATCCTCAATTTTGCTCAGCGCCGACGCAAAACCGGGTTTTTTACTAAAATGTCACGCGATCGCACCGATCGCCCACAAACCCCTTGCTAGTCGATCGATCGATCGCCCTCTCTTGACTATCAAACAATACATCTTCAGGATATTGACAAACTTTATAAAATGTGTATTTAACTCTCAAATTTTTGTGAAACTAGCTATTTGCCGATCGCCATTCAATCAGGTAGAGTTGTACAGTCCAGACTATAATATCAAAGTGATATAAATGCTTGAATTATCAGCCCTTGGTCTGCTACAGCGGGAACCCCTGCACGGCTATCGGCTAAAGCAACAACTGGAGCTATTTATGAGCAGTTGCATCAGCGTCAACTACGGAGCGATTTACCCGCTGCTGAAGCGGTTGGAAGAGCGAGGCGAGATTTCGGTAGTTTCCGAAGTCGCCGGAGACGGCGGCAATCCGCGCAAAATCTACGGCATTACAGCCCAAGGGCGCGATCTCTGGCGACAAAAAATGCTCGAACACCATCAAGAAAGCTGGGTCAACAGTCGATCGCGCTTCCAAATCAAATTTTTCTTTTTTGGTGACTTAGAAAGCCCAGAAAGAATCAAGTTGCTCGAACACCGCTTGAGAGTTTGCTACCTGCGCCAAGACGACCTAGAGGGCCAACAAACTGAACATGACAATCCCGTTGACTCGTATCAAGCAGCATCCTGGGAAAGGTGTACGGCTACCCTCCAGTTAGAAATCGAGTGGTTGACAGAGCAACTAGCCCAAGAACAACGCGCGATCTCGGCTTGTGCGTGACTGACTCCCCAACCTCCCCTGAATCCGGCGACTCAAGTGAGAAAATCCCTCCCACTCACCCACTCAAGTGAGTCATAAGGAGGATGTCTAATCTCAGTGGCACATCATAACTTTTGAGAGATAACAAACAACTTTCCTAAAAATAATCGCGGCCCGGCTTGGCTAACTGCGATCGGACTAAAGCCAAGCACATCCCCCGATTAAAAAGACGACTTGTCCTTATTCCATTCTGTTTAAGATGGCTTGTCCTTATTCCCTAAGCTAGGTGGAGCAAAGATGCCGCCAAACTCTAGGTAAGTCAGTTGACAGTTGACAGTTGACAGTTGACAGTTGACAGCTACCTCTACCTGGAAGCAAGAGGATTGGAGTAATGAATAGTCTTCTTTTAATTTCTCCCTACAAGAGAGGGGCTTTAAACCAATTCTTTCTGATAAAAAAAATTAGTGGTGTTGAGAATGAGTTATCCTAAATCCCCTGAATCCGTCGTTGAAACTGAAGACCAAAAATCTACTACACCGGAACTGCACCCAATTGATGCAGACAGCTATCAACCGCAGGATTTTGAAATTGTTGCCGATCGCCCCCTCCCTGTTGCTAAACCGCGATCGCGCTGGCCCCTAATTGCCGCGATCGCGATCGGCACAGCAGGCGCAGGTATCGGCTTGTACTCATGGCAATCTAGCCATAATCGCCCACCACAGGCAGCAGCAAATCAACCCAAAGGCATACCAGTCAAGCTGGCAGCCGTTAAAACCAGCTCAGTCCAAGATGCTTCGGAATTTGTCAGCAGCCTAGAAGCCAAGCGTTCTGTACAAATCAAACCCCAAACAGAAGGGCTAGTCACGCAGATTTTTGTCAAATCCGGGGACTCGATCGAAACAGGACAAGCCATCGCCCGGATCAAAAGCGACAGCGCCCAAGCTCAATTAAGACAATCCCAAGCCAGCCTGCTCGCCGCTAGATCGCGCTTAGCCGAATTGCAAGCAGGCAGCAGGCCAGAAGAAATCGCCCAAGCTCAAGCCCAAGTTGCCCAAGCCCAAGCCAACCTAGCCCAACTGCGATCGGGCAATCGCCCAGAAGAAGTTGGCCAAGGCCAAGCCCGCGTCGCCCAAGCCCAAGCCAACCTAGCCGATGCCCAAAGCGGAACTCTGTTAGAAGACATCGCCCAAGCCAGAGCCCAAATAGAGGCAAGCAAAGCCGAAGCACAGTTAGCCAGCCAGCAGTTGGCCAGATATCAAGCATTGGCAAAAGAAGGCGCAGAGTCACAAAACACCCTCCAGCAATACATCCAAAAACAAACCAGCGCCCAAGCCAACCTCCGAGAAGCTCAAAGGCGGTTGGATCAGCGCCAAAAAAACAGGCAAACCCAGATCCAGCAGCGCACAGCAGCCTTGCAACAGCAGCAGCAAGCCTTGCGGCAATTGCAAAACGGTGCGCGCCCAGAAGAAATAGCCAAAGCCGAAGCCGAAGTCGCACAAGCCAAGAGCAAATTAGCCCAGTTAGCCAACGGCACTCGCCAAGAGCAGATAGATCAAGCCGAAGCGCAAGTTGCCCAAGCTCAAGCCCAAGTGCGCGGCTTTGAAATACAACTGCAAGAAACTGCTGTCACCGCGCCCTTCGCCGGAGTCATCGGCGACATACCAGTGAAAGTCGGTGATTACTTGAAAACAGGCGACCCGATCGCCACTTTGACAGAGAACAAATTGCTCGACTTGCGGTTATCAATTCCTTTAGAGCGTCAGCCTCAATTACGCTTGGGGCTGCCCGTAGAAATGCTGGATAATCAAGGCAAGGCGATCGCGAGCGGTCAAATCAGTTTCATCTCCCCAAACGTCAGCGCCAATTCCCAAACAATCTTAGCTAAAGCCACCTTTCCCAATCCCAGCGGCGAACTGCTCAACCTGCAATTTGTCAAAGCCAAAGTCATCTGGCAAGAAAAGCCGGGAATTTTAGTTCCCGTCATCGCAGTCACTCGCTTGGGCGGGCAAACGTTTGTCTTCACAGCTCAAAAACCGGAACAGCCAAAACCTGGAATGCCACCTTTAATCGCGCGGCAAAAACCAGTGAAATTGGGAACCATTCAGGGGAACAATTATCAAGTTATCGAAGGTTTGCAAGCCGGAGAAAAAGTGATTGTAGCAGGCATTCTCAACTTGACTGACGGCGCTCCAGTTACTGCTCAAGAGCAAGCTGTTGGGGAAGGGGGAAAATTACCAGTGGGAGGGAAAAATTAATTTCTGCATCAGGATTTACAGAATTTTGAAGATTAATAGGATTGAATTGAAGATGACTAAAATTAATCCTGTTCATCCTTTAATCCTTAAATTCCGATCGCTCGTAGGGGCGGGTTTAGCGTAGGATATATGAGATCAGCCAGAAGATTAAGGCAAAACCCGCCCGACCCATTTAATGTTTATTTGTACCCACCTACTTACCAATTACCAATTACCAATTATCAATTACCCAAATAATGTTTGCAGATTTCTTTATCAAACGGCCTGTCTTTGCGAGCGTCTGCGCCTTAATTATCATTTTGGTAGGCGCAATCAGCATTCCCACATTGCCGATCGAACGCTTCCCGGACATCAGCCCCACCCAAATCAACGTCACAGCCAACTATAGCGGTGCCAATGCTGAAGTTGTCGAAAATGCGGTAACAAACATCCTAGAAAGGCAAATCAACGGCATTGAAGGACTGAAATATCTAACTTCCAGTAGCACTAACAGTGGAACCAGCACCATTACAGCCACCTTTGATACTTCCCGCAACAAAGATATCGCCGCCGTCGATGTGCAAAATCGAGTTGCAGTCGCTCAACCACAACTCCCAGATGCCGTACAACGCACAGGAGTTACAGTTACAAAACAATCTAACAGCCTGCTGCTGGCTATAGGATTATTCACCGAAAACAAAGAATACGACACCATATTTTTAAGCAACTACGCCGACCTCTATTTAGCAGATACTTTAAAAAGAGTAAAAGGCGTGGGCGACGTGCGAATTTTTGGGGAAAGACGCTATGCTATGCGCCTGTGGATCGACCCCAATAAATTAGCGGCTCGTAATCTAACAATGCAAGATGTAACAAGAGCAATTAACGAACAAAACTTGCAAGTTGGTGTAGGAAGAATTGGTCAAGAACCCGCCCCAGAAGGGCAAATGTATCAGATTGATTTAAGTGCAGAAAGCCGTCTCAAAAGCCCCACAGAATTTGAAGAAATTGTTATTAAAAACGAAACAAATGGAACTTTAGTTAAGTTAAAAGATGTTGGTAGAGCCGAATTAGGAGCAGAAAATTATAACTCTTTTCTGCGATTTCGAGGTAAGGACGCGGTGGGTTTAGGAATTTACCAATTGCCCGGAAGTAATGCTCTAAATGTTGCCAATTCCGTCAAAACAGAAATGGCAAGATTAGCTAAAAACTTCCCTCCAGGGGTGATACATAGAACCGCACTAGATACGACTCAATTTGTCCAAGAGTCAATGGCAGAAGTAATCAAAACTCTGTTTGAAGCAGTCTTGCTAGTGGTAATAGTAATTTTTGTTTTCCTGCAAGATTGGCGCACTACGATTATTCCCACCATCACAATTCCCATTTCCTTGATTGGGACATTTGCCTTTATCAAAGCATTCGGCTTTACGATTAACAGTTTGTCTCTATTTGGTCTTACCTTAGCAACAGGTTTAGTGGTTGATGACGCGATCATCGTAGTCGAAAATATTGACCGCCTAGTCCGCCAAGGTATGAATGCCCGCCAAGCAGCTTCCGAGTCAATGCGGGAACTTTTTAGTGCTGTAATTGCCACTTCCTTAGTATTGATGGCCGTGTTCGTACCCGTGGCATTTTTCCCTGGGACAACGGGAGCACTCTATAAACAATTTGCCTTAACAATTGCTTTTTCCGTTCTGCTTTCTACCTTTATGGCGGTTACTCTTACTCCCTCACTTGCCGCTATATTACTGCGCCCAGGTAAGAAGTTTGGCGGCCCGTTGGGTTGGGTGTTTAACCGGATTAATATTTTTCTGGATTGGATGCAAAAGAAATATAGAGATTCCTTAATATTCTTAACACGATTTAAAACCATTGTTACCCTGTTGTTTATTGCTTCTCTGGGATTCACAGCTTGGCTTTATTTATCAGTACCGACTGCATTTATCCCAGAGGAAGACCAGGGCTATTTTCTGACAATTATTCAAGGGCCTCAAGGCGTTTCGCTGCAATACACCCAGCAGGTGATGGACGAAGTTGAAAAAGAAATCCTCAAAGTTCCTGAAGTTGTGGGGACTTTTTCTGTAGGTGGCTTTGGTTTTAGTGGTAACAGTTCCAATCAGGGGATTATATTTACTACCCTTAAACCCTGGAAAGAACGTCACGGAGAAGAGCAAACTGTACAGGCGATTATTGGTCAATTGCGGGGTAAGTTTTTCGCGATTCCAGAAGCTAGAATTTTCCCTGTGAATCCGCCGGCTATTCAAGGTTTAGGTCAATTTGGAGGTTTCCAATTTCAATTGCAAGACCGCAAAGGTAACAGCGGTTTAGATTCTCTGGTTGAGGCGATGGGTGGAATTTTAAAGCAGGCGAATCAGACGCCGGGATTGCAAGCGGTATTTAGTACGTTTGCTGCGAATACGCCTCAGTTAATTGTGGAAGTTGACCGCAATCGAGCTAAGGCTCTAGATATTCCCATTAATGATGTTTTCAGTACGTTACAAACGGCTCTGGGCTCTCAGTATGTGAATGATTTTAATCTACAGCAGCGCAATTATCGGGTGTATGTTCAGGCGGATAAACAGTTTCGTGATAACCCTGAAGATATTAGTAAGTTGTATGTCCGCTCTGGAAAGAATGAAATGATTTCTTTGAGCAATTTGGTGAAGATAACTCCGGTGGTGGGAGCGCAAACTGTTAACCACTACAATTTATATAGGTCAATTGAAATTAGTGGCTCTCCGGCTCCGGGATCGAGTTCTGGACAGGCGCTAAAATCGATGGAAAAGGTGTCGGCTCAAGTTTTGCCGTCGGGTTTTGGGTATGAATGGTCGGGGAGTTCTTTAGAAGAAATTGAGTCTGGGGGTCAAGCGCCGATTATTTTTGGTTTGGGGCTGGTTTTTGTGTTCTTGGTTTTGGCGGCTCAGTACGAGAATTATGTCGATCCTTTCATTATTTTGCTGGCGGTTCCTCTGGCGATTTTAGGTGCACTTTTAGCTCAGTCGTTGCGGGGTTTGGCGAATGATGTTTATTGCCAGATTGGTTTGGTGATGTTGATTGGGTTGGCTAGTAAAAACGCGATTTTAATCGTGGAGTTTGCTAATCAGTTGCGGGAGCGGGGATATCCAATTGCTAAGGCGGCAGTTGAGGCGGCTCAAGAGCGTTTGCGACCGATTTTGATGACTTCTTTATCATTTATTTTGGGGATTGCTCCCCTAATTAACCCGGAAGGTGCGGGGGCGGCAAGTCGCCGATCGCTGGGGAATGCGATCGCGGGCGGGATGGTTGTTTCTACGTTCTTGAGTTTGTTTATGGTGCCGGTGCTGTATGTGGTGGTTGTCTCGGCTCGCGATCGCTTTACGAAACGCGATCGCCCGCAAAATCCGCCCCATGATGACACAAATTTGGACGGGAAAACGGCTCCCCGCGAAGAGGTTGATCGCGATAAAGTAGCGCCACTTTAACCGCTGGATCGGCCATGAGAGGAGTGTTCCAAAGGGTGAATGGAATCACGCAACAAACAAACGCTACTTTTCCTTTCACACTTGGCAAGAATTGGCAGATTTAGCTAATAATTGCGCTCTGGTAGGATTGTCAAATTGTGAAACTTAAAGATAAACTAGAAATTAAAAAGTACCTTAAATCATGCAAATTACGATCGACCTTCCCGACAATTTGCCCCTGACTGAAGCCGATGTGATGATAGAATTGGCGATCGGACTTTATCAACAACACAGCCTCCGTCTAGATAAAGCCGCTCAACTCGCTAAAATTTCAGCGGACGATTTATACCAAATATTAATCGCTCGCAATATCGTCACCCCGCCAGCAGATCCCGATGACGAACCTGCCGAACTCATACTAGCCAGCCTCCGCAACTCTATGCAGCAAGTTAAAGAAGGCAAAGTTCATCCTATTTCTGAACTCTGGGATGGCATTGATGAGTGGCGAGTTCATACAGGAGGATGTTCTCCCATTGCATAGAGAATACGTCGTAGATTAACTAAACCTTCTCGATTTAAGCGTAAAATTTCAACCGTAGCCCTTCCTATGGTTGTCAAACCAATAATTAGAGTATAATCTTGATTCCAACTCAAATGTTCTTGCCAATTTTGTTGTCGGGGATGATAAAGATCGACCGTAGATCCAGTCATAGGATCTTTCCCTTCAGTTTTGTTGTATTTATAGTTGTTACATCCTTGACAGGATAATGCTAAATTATCAAGCTTGCTGTCACCACCTTTACTTAAAGGTTGAATATGCTCGACAGAAAAAGTGTGGGTAGCAAATTTTTCCTGAGAATAGCAATATTCAAAGTAATTTTTTGCTCTCGATCTAACTTCTTGTTTGAGTTGAAGAGTAAGTTTGCTATCAGTCATTGTTAATTGGTTTAAGCCCCATTTGTGTAATTAACTTGGTAAGAGATATTTGACGTATTTGAGCTAATTGAGTTAAATATTCTAAGCGTTGAGCTTGATACTTTTCTACTTGCTCAGTTGATTCTAATAGTTGTTGGTACTCTGATTCTGTTAAAGTTTCTCGATCGCGCTTGTCAATTAATTTTTGATATAAACCTTGCAATTCTTCAGGCAAACCTTGATTGATTTTTATCAACAATTCTGACTCTTTTTTTGGCAAGCTAGGAGCAATATTTTGAGCACGTAATTGAATAAATTGCTCCACAAATTGCTCTAATTCAGGTTGACTTAATTGCTGAACAGCTTGAAGTAAATCTAAGGCTGAGATTTGGGCTTCAATTTTAACAGTGGGCATGATAAGTAAACAATTGTTTTTTAAATTTCTGGCTATCTCGATTGTAACAAATCGCCTAAGTGTTTGGTGGTTCCCACTTACAGATAGACTCTGGTTTGAGAGGGCAAGTTTTGGGTGCGATCGGATTGTCGCCGAGGTAGAGATTGGTCAGGTTAGTCAAGGATACTAGCGGTTTGATGTCACTGATTTGATTGTTGATGAGGCCGAGCCAAGTCAGGTTACTCAAGGATGCTACCGGTTTGATGTCGTTGATTTGATTGTTATCGAGGAAGAGAGCAGTCAGGTTAGTCAAAGATGCTAGCGGTTTGATGTCCCTGATTTGATTGTTATCGAGGTCAAGAATAATCAGGTTAGTCAAGGATGCTAGCGGTTTAATGTCGTTGATTTGATTTTCGCCGAGGCCGAGCCCAGTCAGGTTAGTCAAGGATGCTAGCGGTTTGATGTCGTTGATTTTATTGTCGCCGAGGTAGAGATCAGTCAGGTTAGTCAAGGATGCTAACGGTTTGATGTCGCTGATTTGATTTTTGGTGAGCCCCAGTTCAGTCAGTTTAGTCAAAGATTCTAGCGGTTTGATATCGCTGATTTGATTTTTGAGGAGGCCGAGATCAGTCAGGTGAGTCAAGGATGCTAGCGGTTGGATGTCCCTGATTTGATTGTTTTCGAGTTGGAGCCTAATCAGGTGAGTCAAGGATGCTAGCGGTTGGATGTCCTTGATTTGATTGTTGTAGAGGAAGAGATCGGTCAGGTGAGTCAAGGATGCTAGCGGTTGGATGTCCTTGATTTGATTGTTGTGGAGGTAGAGCCGAGTCAATGTAGTCAAGGATGCTAGGGGTTTGAGATCGCTAATTTGATTGTTCCAGAGTTCGATCGCAGTCAGTTTAGTCAAAGATGCTAGCGGTTTGATGTCACTGATTTGATTTTTGTAGAGGTTTAGTTCCGTGAGAACAGAAAGTTTCCGATCGCCCAAATCGCAATCAGTAGTCCCTGCTTCCTTCAACAACACATCAACTGTATGTTTAGTTTCAGGACTCAAATCAGCTTTCTGGCGACACCAATCAGCAAATGTTCGTCTACTATTTTCTGGTTGCGTCTGTGCAACTTCGGCGGAAAGTAGATTTCCAGACAATGCTACGATCGCACTCAAAGCAAATACTATCAACCTTGATAAATTAATCTGTTTCTGTCCAACTATAAATCTCATCATCTGATATCCCTAATTTTCTGAATAGACAACGGCAGGTTTCCCAACTGTCACGAGACTGCCACAAAGTTCTAAAATAGCTCTGATATTAAACTTGTACCCAATAATTTTATCTCCCAAAACCAAGGAAAATACCCTATGAACCGCCCCGCCCCTGACGCCCCCTCTCAAATGAGTGACATTGAACGCGCCAACCTCAGCCGCACGATCGACTATAGTTCCATTCGATCGATACCAGAAATTTGGGCGATCGTCAAACAGCGATTTCCCCAAACCGTCGCCCTCCACGATCCCCACAGCCAGCCCGAAATCAAGTTTACCTACAGCGACCTTTACCAACAAATTCAACAATTCGCCAGTGGCTTGCAAGCCCTCGGAATCGAATCCAATCCCGAAGAAGCAATCCCTCCCCGCGTCGCCCTCTTCGCCGACAACAGCCCCCGCTGGCTGATAGCCGACCAAGGCATCATGATGGCCGGGGCAGCCAACGCCGTTCGAGGCGCCACCGCCGACCCCGAAGAACTCCTTTACATCATCCAAGACAGCGGCAGTACCGCCTTAATAGTCGAAAACCTGGCATTACTCAAAAAACTGCAAGCCCGCCTCCCCGATTTGCCCATCCAACTCATCGTCCTCCTCTCCGACGAAGAACCAGAAACCAGCCAAACCCTCAACACAGTCAAATTTTCCCAAGTCATGGCCACCGGCGCCAACCGCCCCCTCAAACCCGCCAACCACAACCAGCAAACCCTCGCCACCCTCCTCTACACCAGCGGCACCACCGGCAAACCCAAAGGCGTCATGCTGACTCACGGCAACCTGCTGCACCAAGTCACCACCTTCGGCACAATTCTCCAGCCCGAACCGGGCGACTCTGCACTCAGCATTCTCCCCAGTTGGCACGCCTACGAACGCACAGTCGAATACTTCCTGCTTTCCCAAGGATGCACGCAAATTTACACCAGTATTCGCTATTTCAAACAAGATTTTAAAACTTGCAAACCTCAGTACATGATTAGCGTTCCGCGCATCTGGGAATCGATTTACGAGGCAGTACAAAAGCAATTTCGGGAACAGCCAGCCAACAAACAAAAATTGGTAAATTTCCTGTTATCTGCCAGCCAGCAATACATCGAGGCCCGCCGCATTTTCCAAGGATTAACTCTCAGTTTGAAACCAGCTTCTGCTTCGGAAAAATTTATCGCCCGCATCAAAAGCATTCTATTATCTCCCGTGCACGCCCTCGCCGAAAAACTGGTTTACCAAAAAGTCAGGGAAGCTACGGGAGGACGTTTTAAGTGGGCGATTAGCGGTGGCGGTTCTTTGGCCGCGCATTTAGACAATTTCTTTGAAATCGCAAATATTGGTTTGTTGGTGGGGTACGGTTTAACTGAAACATCCCCAGTTTTGACTGTCCGCCGCCCTTGGCACAATCTTAAAGGTTCGGCGGGACAGCCGATCGCCCATACCGAGATTAAAATAGTAGATCCCGAAACCAGACAGCAACTGCCCACAGGCCAGCGCGGTTTAGTATTGGGTCGCGGGCCGCAAATCATGGCAGGATATTATCTTAATCCCGAAGCTACTGCTAAGGCGATCGACTCCGACGGCTGGTTTGACACTGGCGATTTAGGCTGGCTGACACCGGGAAACGACTTAGTTTTGACTGGGCGGGCCAAAGATACGATCGTCCTCAGCAACGGCGAAAACATCGAACCGCAGCCGATCGAAGATGCCTGCATCCGCAGCCCCTACATCGACCAAATTATCGTAGTAGGCCAAGACCAAAAATCGATCGGCGCCTTAATTGTCCCCAATTCAGAAGCCCTACTCAAATGGGGCGAAACTCAGAGTCCGCCAATACAGGAAATTGACTGGAATAGCAAGACAATTCAAGACTTATTCCGCCAAGAGTTGAACCGGGAGGTGAAAAATCGCCCCGGATACCGCGCGGACGATCGCATTGGCCCGTTCCGGTTGATTCAGGAGCCGTTTTCGATGGAAAATGGAATGTTGACCCAGACCCTGAAAATTAAGCGCCCGGTTCTGACTGAACACTACCGCGATATGATTGACGGGATGTTTTGAAAATATTCGCAGGACTTGGGGAATGGAAAAGCAAAAATTATCCCAACACCCGAGTCGCGAGTCCCAGTCCTCAGTCCTCAGTCCTCAGTCCTTAATCCTCAGTCCTGAGTCATTAGTCCTGAGTCATTAGTCCTCAGTCATGAGGAAATGTTTATCAACTAATGTTTATCAACTAATGACTAATGACTAATGATTAATGACTAACGACTAATTCCTAATTCCCAATTGACAAGCAACAAATTTATGGAAGCACAATTACTCTTGAAGCGATCGATTAACGTTAAAGTCGTCGTTACTCCCCGCTGGAAAGAAGAAGCTCAACAGCAACTACAAGCACAAATCAATCAAATAGATTCTCAGCTACAACAGCTAGAAATGCAAGGGCAGCGGATGGTTTCAGAAATCCAAAAGCAAAACCTGCAACCCCCCGGCCCGCAAGTAATGCAGCAAATAGAAAACATTCAAGTGCAGGTAAATCAAAGAAAGAGTGAACTGCTAGAACAGAAAAATCAAAACCTGCAACAGCTTCAGCAAGTGCAGGTGCTAGACCTCGAACAAGAAGTGAGTCAAGGTCAAATTGACGGCACGTTCACCGTTGGGCTGGGAGAAAACTTGATTCAAAAAATGCAAGTAGAAGTTCTGCTCCGCGACGGCATTGTCGAAGAAATTCGAGGTGATATTTAGAACTTAGAAATTGGTAATTGGTAATTGGTAATTGGTAATTGGTAGGTAATTTTGAGTTGATGGCCCCACATCTTCGGACTAGAGGCTGGCATAATAATAACTATTGCCGATTGCCGATCGCCAATTATCAATCGCCAAATACCGATCGCCAATTACCAACTCACAAGGACTTTTTACAGATGATTCGCGAAGTTTTCATGCCAGCCCTGAGCTCTACCATGACAGAGGGCAAAATTGTTTCCTGGGTCAAATCCGCTGGCGACAAAGTAGAAAAGGGCGAAACCGTAGTCGTGGTTGAATCCGACAAAGCCGACATGGATGTCGAGTCTTTCTACGAAGGCTATCTAGCAATAATTATTGTACAAGCCGGCGAAGTTGCTCCAGTGGGAGCTGCGATCGCCCTTGTCGCAGAAACAGAAGCCGAAATTGCAGAAGCTCAGAAACAAGGAGCCGGCGCAACCGCAGCCGCAGCCGCAGCCCCAGCAGCCCCAGCCCCTGTCGCAGCTACCGCATCAGCAGGTTTGCAGCAAAACGTCAGCCGCCAAAACGGCCGCAGCATTGTTTCTCCCCGTGCTCGCAAGTTAGCCAAAGAATTTAAAGTAGATTTGAATTCGATCAAAGGCAGCGGCCCCAACGGTCGCATTGTTGCAGAAGATGTGGAAGCAGCAGCAGGTAAAGCCCAACCCGCTCCGGTTCAGCAACCAGTCACAGTCCCCGCAACACCCGCAGCCGCAGCACCCGCAGCAGCGAAACCCGCAGCAGCGAAACCCGCACCCGCACCAGTCCCAGCAGTGGCGCTTTCCGGTAACAGAGTACCGATGAACGCGCTGCAAAATGCGGTAGTGCGCAATATGGAAGCAAGTTTGAGCGTGCCCTGTTTCCGCGTCGGCTATACAATTACTACTGACAATCTCGACAAACTCTACAAACAAATTAAGTCGAAAGGCGTCACGATGACGGCTATGCTGGCAAAAGCAGTAGCAGTAACTTTACAAAAACATCCTCTGCTGAATGCTTGTTATGTGGAGTCGGGAATTCAACACCGGGCTGATATTAATGTGGCGGTAGCGGTGGCGATGGATGGCGGCGGTTTGATTACGCCGGTGTTGCAAAATGCCGATCGCCTCGACATATATTCTCTCTCCCGTAGTTGGAAGGATTTAGTCGATCGCGCCCGCGCCAAACAGCTAAAACCTGACGAATACAGCACGGGAACTTTTACTCTTTCCAATTTGGGAATGTATGGAGTAGATAAGTTTGACGCGATTTTGCCCCCGAATCAAGGCTCGATTTTGGCGATCGGCTCTTCGCGGCCGCAAGTGGTAGCCAACGAAGATGGTTTGATGGGAGTGAAGCGCCAAATGCAAGTAAATATTACCTGCGATCACCGGATTATTTACGGTGCTGACGCTGCATCTTTCTTGCAAGATTTAGCCAAATTGATTGAGACAAATCCTCAATCTTTGACGCTTTAATCAGTAGTCAGTAGTCAGTAGTCAGTAGTCATTAGTCATTAGTTATTAGTTATTAGTGAGGATTTTAGCGGTAGGGTGCGTCAGTTGTGAGATTGTGAGTAAAAGAGCAAAAATCTGATTATTCGCTCCGCACCCTACTTCTTGGTATCATTGCGATCGCGAACGGGGACAGCACTCGAATATCATTCCGATATCAGCGGATTTGAGATCGCAACTAATAACCAATAACCAATGACCAATGACAACTGTCAACTGTCAACTGACAACTATCAACTGTCAACTGTCAACTGTCAACTGTCAACTGACTACTGACTCGATCGCACAGTCAAGACTTGCGGCGGAGTCGCATCCGGCGGATACAAGAAATCCACCTGCACCAAACGGCGTTCCCCCGGCTTCATATTCACATTCACCAAAGGTTCCCCCTGCTGTCCGCGACGCTGCACGATGTGAATGTAGCGCGTCAAAGTTTTCCCCGTATCATCATTAAACATCACCCGCAGCGTACCTCGGAAAAATATCCGATTTTCCGGCGGATCGTAAAACATCAATCCACCCGATTTTGTATTTGATTTAATCGGTGTTTGCATTCTAATACTCACCGATTGAGACTCGCGAGATTTGTTATAAAGCGGAAAAGTTAAGTTGTATTGAATCCCGTAATTCCCGTGAGCAAAATAAGAAGTATCGGGATAGCGAGCTAACATTTTAGCGCTTTGAACTTGGCCAGTGCCAAAAGTACCCGTATCAGTAGTGCTAAAAGCATAGGAAAATGACTCGCCGCGCTTAGGAATCGTTAAATAATCGGTTCTCGAATTGTCAGTAATTTTAGCTTTCCACTCAGAACCTTCAGCTACTCCCGCCACGCGCCCGTAAATTTTTTGCAGCGGATTTTCGTCTGGCGGAGTTGGCGCCAAATCTCTCGGCCCCGCTAAACCTTTGGTATTTAAAATATTTTCCCACTCTTCTAAAGTCGGAGATTGTTCGACTCCATTTTTAGTTTGAGGAGCAAACATTGCTAAACTAGCAACATAAACCGAATTGCTGCTCGACATTCGCATTAAAGTCGATCGCCCGTTGGAAGCAGGCGTAACATTCCCCACAGGTATCGGCAAATTCATCAGCATTCGGCTCTGCATGGCCGGAATCTCGATCTCCGCCGGCAAAATGCTTTGTCTGTACCCCCGCAGCACATCGCTCGTAATCCGGCTTCCAGGCCCCGCAAACACCGTGCCGAATCGATTTTCTAAATACGAGGGCAAATCGACAAACAACGCATCCGGGCGAGTTAAATAGGTAGCTCCTTGCAATACTTTTAAAGTAACAGGTTCCGAGTTGGGATTGTAGACAATTATTCCTTGAAATAAGGTGCGAGTTTCCCGGCGATTTTTAGCTTTGGCGATGTGGTGGGCGAAGATATCAAATCGACCTTTGAAGGGAAAGTTTAAGTGTGCAGAAGGTACTTGTTTGCCTTCTTGGGGAAATGTGGAGAGCAAAATGCCTTCGGTTTGCACAACTTCCGGGCTGTTGCTGTTGAAAACGGGAATGTTGTCGAGTTTTCCCGGCAAAACGCGCACTTGCTGGGGCTGCAACACAGTGTTCAGCGGGGCGGTTCTCACGGGTGGTGGCACATCCCGTTCGTTTTCCGGTAGCGGTACTTCTGGCTGGATGATCAGTTCTTGGGCGGGACTTGTGGGGATTGCTTGAGCTAAGGGTAGAATTGGTAACAAAAACATAGCTGCGATCGCGTCTAACTGAACTTGCGGATTGTCTTGACAGAGCAATCGACACAAAACTTTACCACAACTAGGTTGCTATTTTTGGGGATTTTGGGATTTTAGGTGAATGTTTGCGGTAATTAGGGCGATCGACCAATTTATGAAGTTCTAGCCCCCCCTTAATAAGGGGGAGTTCTATGTAGCACTTATTTTGCAAAATGGTATTAGTTCTTCGACGGAAAAATGTGGTCCGATGACAAGACGCACTGGCCCATAACTGTGCGATCGCACTCTCGATCGACTACACCCCCACTATACCCAGGACGGTGCAAACGGACTTGATATGATTAATTACCAATTACCAATTACCAACTTGCGTTATTTCTGTTTTAGGACTACCAACGTAATGTCGTCAAAAACTTTCTGCTTGTCAATATGTTGCCGCACATCATCAATTACTGCTTGTCGAATTTCTTCAACTGTTTTGTGGCGATTTTCTTTCGCCACTTGGCACAATCTTTCTATGCCGTAATACACTCGATTTATATTTATAGCTTCGGTAATTCCATCTGTGTAAAGCACTACTATATCCCCTGGATTAAGATGCACTTGAACTTGGGAAACAAAACCAGAAATATCTTCCTCTAATCCCAGAGGAAAGCCGAGTTCCATTGTATCGATCAGTTCGATGTTACCATCAGTACGGACTACAATTATTTCTTCATGTTGACCGCTGATGGTGAGGTTACTATCTTGATAATCTAACAAAGCCAAGGTCATATTTTTAGACGACTCAATGCGCTCGATATTGGCATAAAGGGTGCGGTTTAACACATCAAGAAACTTCACCGGATCGGTTTCGTTCATTTGTTGGAGAGTGCGGACGGCGGTTTGCGCCATAATCATTAATACGCCACTTTCTAAACCATGTCCCGTAACATCGCCGATGCTAATTTTTACCTGATCATTTTGGGTTAGCACGTCGTAGTAGTCGCCACCAACTTCATCGGCAGGCTGCATATATCCAGCAATTTCTAATCCTTTAATTTGATCTAGTTCTGATTGTTTGGGCAAGATCATTTGTTGCAGTCGTTTGGTGACTTCCAACTCAGCACTGAGGCGGATGTTTTCGGCTTTAAGTTTGTAGTTTAGGGCGCTAATTTCCTGGTTTGCTTCGGCGAGTTGGGCGGTGCGTTGTTGCACTTTTTCTTCTAAAGTTTGATAGAGGCGGGCATTTTCAATGGAGATCGCAGCTTGGGCGGAAATTATGTTGAGGACTTCTAGGCGATCGCGCGTAAAAGCCCCCGCTGTTAAATTATTTTCTAGGTATAAGATGCCTACCAATTTACCTTGGTTAATCAGGGGGCTACACAAGATAGATTTAGGTCGCTGCTGAATAATATACGGGTCAGATGCAAACCTGCTTTTATTCGTTGCATCATCGATCGCAAGAGTTTCTTGCGTGCGTGCTACATAATTAACCAGCGAGATAGGAATCTCTTGACTTTCAGTCGCTGACTTGGAGATTAATTGACATCGTTCACCCGTATATTGAGCTTCAATTTTCCACTTACCTGCTGGTTCAGGTATGAGGAAATAAAATTTTTCTGCTCCTGCGTTTTCCAGCAAGACTTGCATCAAATTCGAGAGCAATTCATCCAGATGAACTTTCCCTGAAAGCGCTTGGGAGGCTTTGATAATTGTTGATAAATCCAGCTCGTTTGCAGCACCTGAACTGGTAGAAGTGACAGTGGTTCTGGTCTGAACAATCATTTCGTCTCTTCCACTCGTCAGGCTCTTTTTCCTACCGACGATAGGTGCGAGTAATTCAGCATGGCGCTCTTCTAAATCTTTAACTTTTGCCTTTGCTCCCCAGCGAATATAAGCATAGTAAGCGTCAATTAAATAGGTACGCGCTACTTTCTGACGACCTAAAGTTAAATAAAATTCTGCTGCGAGTTCATTGGCGAGGGCTTCATCCTGCACATATCCATTTTCCTTGGCTCCATCAATCGCCCGGTCGTAATATTCCATTGCTGAGAGAGATTGCCCCAATACGCGGGCTTTTTCTGCTTCTACTAAGTCATACTTGTGTTGGTAATTCATTGGGCAATGGGAAGCCCGATATTTCATTTTTTCCTGATTTTCTTCTACTTGCTTTAAGTAATGTTGCTGCTTTGACTCGGTTTCCTGAAAATACTGAGCTAAAAGAGCCAAAGAATAGTAAAAAATATGTTCGGTAAAGCTAAAGTTAGCTTGGATAATTGTTGAATAATTGACTCCTGTAACACCATAATCTATAGCTCTTGCATAATCTTTAAATAAATAGCAAAGCATGGTTTTAGCAAAAAACACTCTAAACAAGGCAATTGTATTATTAATTTTTTGAAGATATGCAATTGTTTCTTTCTCATCTAATAAATCGCCAATTAATAGCAATTTATTGTGTGCTTGACCCATTAAATTTGCCACTAATTGACCGATAATTTTGATGAGATAAAGCTGATGTTCTTGGGAAAGATTAGCTGTTAAATCGCTATAGTGTTTTTGTTTCGCTTGCACATAATCCAGATGCTCTCCCTTGAAAAATAGATGCGAGCAGTAGTAATCAGCAGCATGACAAGCATATTCTATATCACCGACTTCTAAGCCGTTATTAATTGCTTGAAGCAAGGGTTCTATAGTGGTTGCCAAAGGCTTTTTTTGATGGTGAATACTGATAAAAATATTAACGAATACTTTAGATAAAAACTCTTTTGCATTTGACCGCTCCAATAACTGCAAAGATATTTGACTCAGTTGATAGGCAGAATCTATATCTGGTATTAGCCAAGATATGAGCGAACCATACATAGAATAAGCGTAAGTAGAAAGCAACGAATTTCCATACTGAATCGAGAGTTCAATCATAGTATATAGAATCGGTAGTGCCATTGCGCTCGATCCAAAACAAGCAGGAGGCCATATAAGAATTAAAATTTGCATTGCCGCTAGCTTGTAGGGAGCAGTCATTCTTGGCAGGTTAGTTAACTCTTCAAAATTTAAGTTTTGCGGAGCTGATTCAGCTAGGGATACTCCTAGTATTTCTAGAACTTGCAGTCCGGTATCTAACGCAGATTTAATCTGGTTTTTAGCAATTTCAAATCTAATTTTTAGATCGTATAATTTAACTTTTTCAAGGGTAGTTTTGGCGGTTTGCAGAGCGCGATCGCACAAGAGCCCAGCTCGTTCTAAATTGGCATTGAGATATTCGGCTTCGGCCGCTTCCAGATAAAAATTAAATGTCAGATCGTATCTACTTTCCCAGCTATCTTGACTCAGGAGTTCTATACCTACATTCAAATAATTAACAGCAGCTTCATACGCAGTCGCTGCTTTTGCTTTCTGTCCGGCGATCAGGTTTAATTCAGCTAACTCATCTTTTTGTGACTGATTAGTTAGCAAATCTGTGCCAAAATTCAGTTGGTTAACTAGAGCAAAAATATTTTCTTTTCGCTCTTGAGGCGTTGTATTATTCAGCAGCAGTTGACCAATTTTCAGGTGAGTGGATTTTTTCTCTGACTCTGGAATCAAAGAATAAGCTGCTTGCTGCACTCTGTCGTGCAAAAATTTGTAGTCAACTTTGATATCCCGTACAGATGCCAACTCTTCCTGGGCAAAGACTAGAGGAATTTTGTAATTTTCCGACAGTGGCAGAATCAAACCAGCTTGCATTGCCTCCCACAAATGAGCAGCAGTCGCTAAGTTAGATTCTTCATTGACAATTGATAAAACTTCTAAGTTAAATTGGTTGCCGATACAAGCCGCTAGTTTTAATGCTTTCTGCGTTGCTTCTGGGAGTTTACGAATATTTCTGGCAACCAGTTCAACAATATTGAAATCTGCGATGCCAATGGCTTGGATTTGTTGAATATTCCATTCCCAGCGGTCTGTATCTACTTGATAAACCAGCAGATTTTCCGAGTACAGGGTTTTGAGTAGCTGTGTCAAGAAAAATGGATTGCCTTGGGTTTTATTAAAAAGTAATTCAGAAAAAACTTTAATTTTGTCTGACTTTACGCTGGCATCGAGAGTGTCGGCGATTAATTGGTTGACGCTATCCAAAGCCAGGGCCTGAATGGTGATATTATTCACCACCGTTGCAGTTTCTTGAATTTTTTCTATGGTCTGAATTAAAGGATGCACGGGACTGACTTCGTTATCTCGATAAGCTCCAATCGTTAACAAATATTTGTTATCTGGATCGGTTGCCAAAAGTTGGATTAACTTTAGAGATGCCGAATCTGCCCACTGCAAATCGTCTAGGAATATGACTAGCGGGTGTTCTGGTTGACAAAAAACTCGAATAAATTGTTGAAATACCCGATTAAATCTGTTTTGGGATTCCGATGAACCCAGTTGAGGAACTTCAAGCTGTTTACCGATAATTAGTTCGACTTCGGGGATAACATCAATAATAACTTGACCGTTCGTACCTAGCGCTTTTAATAAGTTTTCTTTCCAAATAGCAATCTGTTCGGAACTTTCGGTTAATAGTTGACGGACTAATTCTTGAAATGCTTGGATTAAAGCTGCATAGGGAATATTGCGCTTAAATTGGTCAAATTTACCCGCAATAAAATACCCCCTCGCTGCTACAATTGGTTTATGAACTTCATTGACAATTGAAGTTTTACCAATCCCGGAATAACCGGAAACTAACATCATCTCGGTGGCACCGAGGCTGACTCGCCCAAAGGCCTCTAGAAGGGTTTGGACTTCGGTTTCTCTGCCATAAAGCTTCTGGGGAATGAGTAATTGGTTGCCGCGATCGCGTTGACCGATGGGAAAGTTTTCAATCTTGCCAGTTGTCTGCAATTGCTGCAAACAAGTTTCCAGGTCAAATTTTAATCCCGCCGCACTTTGATATCGGTCTTCCGCATTTTTTGCTAACAGTTTTATCACAATATCTGAAACCGCTTGGGGAATTTCTGCTACCTCTTTGGGTGGGACTGGTTGTTTGGCAATATGACAGTAAACCAACTCCATCGGATCGGTGGTAGTAAATGGCAACTGGTTGGTCAGCATTTCATAGAAAGTCACTCCCAAAGAATAGAAGTCGGTGCGATAGTCAATGGCTCGATTCATCCTCCCCGTTTGTTCGGGTGACATATAAGCGAGAGTCCCTTCTAGCAAGTTGGGATTGCTAATGCTTTGGTTTTTCAATTCCAAGCGCGATGAAATACTAAAGTCAGTCAGTTTTACTTTTCCGGTCGCTGGATTGATAATGATATTTGAGGGCTTAATGTCTTTGTGAATGATCGGTACTTGATGGAGATAGCTCAAAGTTTCGGATAGAGCGATCGCGCCTCTTATAAAATCGGTTATTGACAGTTTATTAGCCGCTATAAAATTAGCAAGTGATTGACCGCCAAAATCTTCTAATATCAGAGCATAACTATTTTGATAGTTGTTTAAACTGTATGTTTTGACAAGCCCTTCACAATCTAAATTTTGAGTAATTATAAACTCTTGCCTTAAATTTGTGATTTGTTCTAGGGTAGGATGTTCATCTTTTATGATTTTAACAATAACAGGTTGTCTATCTCGATTTCTTATACCTCGATAAACAACGGTTCTTATGCCGTCGTAAATCTTTTCTCTAATTTCGTAGGCCGAAATGGCGATCATTATTTTTACCTTTTCTTTTAAGAAACTATTATATATCCAGCCAGATTCATGGAGAATCTGGCTGGATCAAATCTTTACTCTCTTTCAAAGCGAGAGTACAACTCTTTAGCAAACAAATCCTGAATCTCTTTATCGAGTTCTGGAGGAGATTGGAAGTTCTTTGCTAAGTCCTCGTAATCTTCCTTCAGCGAGATTTTGTATTCAGATAAACGAGATCCTATTTGTTGTAACCAAGCTGTGTGTAATGTAAATGCAAAGTTGAGCGATTCATGGTAAAGCTTGCATATTGCTCCCTGCCTTAAAGCATCTGCCTTGAAAATCCAGATTTCATTTCTTTCGGGTGTGAAAACGTTACAAGTAATATAACCATCTGTTGAACTCCCTTGGTTACCACGGCGCGGCATAAACTGTGGCGAACTCACCATATAGCCAGGAGGAAACGGGTACTGATCGGCAATTTCCATCGAGCATGTTTGCAGTCGGAACAAACAAGGTGGTATACCCTGTTCAGCAAGGCTTAACAGGTTTGATTGTGGCACTTGCTGGTACTTATAGTCTTTGAAGAGGTCGCACATGAACTGGGTCATCAGATTTTTCGAGAGTCCAAAAGAACTCCAGTAAATATTATCTAACTTTCCGGGAGTCATACCCGACGAAGGGAGTCTATCAAGATAGGTGTATAACGATGGCCCCCAGGTGTACCTTCGATCTGAAATAACTTTTGATTCAACGGGTGCTTCCTCCTGGCTTTTGCCGTCAATTACATAGCGTCCCAGGCGGCTAATATCCATCAGATTGAGTTCCATCCCAGGCCAAGGAGAAGACACGGGATCGTGGGGTGGATAGGCAGAAAGGTCATACGTGCGGAGCCATTCAGCAACATCCCAAGCACAAATATGAGAAATGTGAAGCGTAATTTTGTCGTCAGGATTGTCATAGTCCACCAGAAAGTGGGAAGCTTCGAGGGGAACTACCACTTTCCGCACGACAACTTTAACTTCCGGTTCATTCATGGCCGGGCGTTGTCCCTTTGCCAGGTCACTACGGCTCACAATATAGATGATTGAATCGGGTGATGGCGGACTTTCCAGCAACTGTCTGAGAATTCTTTCTCGCTCCTTGTGGTCTGGAAAAGGATTGTTGAGTATTTGTTCGATTCCAGTACTAAAGGATGTATCCATCAAAACAACATAATCTTTGGTTACTCCAATCTGATGAATAGTTTGCTTGATGCTGACTGGCGAACCATCGGGGTTGACAAGCGTCCATCGCTCTAAAGGATTTATGCCATCCCAACGAATCAGATAGACGAAATCTTCTAAACCTTTAAATCGTTCCCAAAGTTGACGGACTTCTGGAAAAAGTTTGTCTACTGCCTCAAGGGAAGGAATGGTATCAATAAAATTTTCTAACGATCTGCCGTAATTGACCGCAAACATTTCGTGGGTGTAGGTATCAAAGGCAGGATGTGCGGTACTAAAAATGGGTGGAAAGAGATAGGGCAGATTAATTTCAGGGCGCCACTCTTTATTTGACCCAACTGGAGTAATCACCTCAAGGGTATGTGTATTAATTTCATAAGGACGACCCGCGTCATAAGTTACTAGCAGTCGCTCAGATTCGTCTTGAGAGAATTTTACCGGCAGAAACGCTGTATTTAACTCGTTGCGAGCGCCCAGAAGTAAGGAAAACCTTAAGATGCCATGATTGCGAAATCCCAACTGGGTACCCTTAGTTGCCTCGTCAAAATAGTAATCTAGCGGCTTGGCAATCTGTGTCTTCACAGTTACTTTACCTTTTTGATTGAAATCAAGTCGGTAAACCATGCCGTCGCCATTTAAGAATGAGTCTCCGTCTTTAAAGGGAAGACCGCCTGATTCCACGGTACCCACTGGCCCAACGAAAAAGATGTGACCCTGTAAGTCGTCTGGTAAGTGGCCTTCAAAAATCTCCAGTTCAACATTGTCGAGTTCTTCCCGACTTGCGGTCATAATCGACTGAGGAACTGGGGGACAGCTTGCTTTGGTATTGCTCTGAGTTGGTTCACTCATGTGATTCTCCGGGGTGAGATGTAATAATGGTAACAGTGTAGATAAGTATTTGATTTATGAATGGGAAATGAGGACTGTAACTTAGATACTATCTTGGATAAAGATTTGGGCGTTGCTGATTTACGGTATGAAAGGCTAAATATGCAATTCATAAAAACCAGCGTCTACAAAGCTTCTGGATTTTTCAATTATTTATTTCATACCGTAAATAAGCAACGCCAGATTTGATATCTATTCTCCCCTCCCCTGCGTCAAAGCGCAATTGGAATCGACATTAACTTATTATCGGCTCTCTCGTACTTATGGTGATAACTTAAGCTAATAATTTAGCACGATCGACGGTTTCAACATTCAGCTTTTAGATACTAAGTATCATGGGCTACATTTGATACCAAGCATCCGGGAGAGCCGAGGAAAAAATGATGTGATTAGATGTTTGCATCGACACTGATGTCATGAATGCTGCACTGCGGCAAGCCTAACAAGTCGCTTTAACTGACACATCAAGATGCGGCTGGGCTAAAATGTGGCGCGCCACATTTCTGGGGCAACTGTTCAATTAATGCCATGATATAAATGAGTGGCAATGCTCATACTGACGATCGCCACCAACCAACAACCAGTTTGGGCTAGAGCTACCAGAAAGTTGCCAGCCTCTGCGCTCTCAAATCGGTTCTATAAAACCGACACATTTTTAATGACGATAATTTTAACCAACGACGACGGCATCGACGCTCCGGGGATTCAGGCACTTTTGCAGGCTGTAGAAGGCAAAACAATTATGGTGGCTCCGCAGGGGCAATTGTCGGGCTGCGGGCATCAAGTGACGGCTCACAGTCCGATTCATGTCGATCGGCGATCGGAATTTGAGTATGCTGTAGGGGGAACACCGGCAGACTGCGTGCGTATTGCTTTTCATCACGTTTGTGCGAAGCCGGATTTGGTGCTTTCGGGTATTAACGCGGGTGGCAATTTGGGGGTTGACGTGTATATTTCGGGTACGGTTGCGGCTGTGCGGGAAGCTGCAATGCACGGTATTCCGGGCATCGCAATTTCCCATAGAATTAAAAGGCCGCTGGAAATTGACTGGGATGTCGCGACTCGCTGGACATCGCGGGTGTTGGCGGATTTGCTCAATCGGGAATCGAAGCCTGGGTGTTTCTGGAATGTGAATTTGCCACATTTAGCGCCGGGAAGTGCGGAACCGGAAATTGTGTTTTGCAAGCCTTCGACTGAGCCGCTGCCGGTTGAGTACAAAAGGGAGGGAGAATATTTTTATTATGTCGGAGAATATGGGAATCGCGATCGGGCGGCGGGAACTGATGTTGATGTCTGTTTTGGCGGTAATATTGCTGTGACTGAGATATCGCTATGATGGGATTGGGTAACTACATTTTTTGGGCAAAAAAGCGGAACTAGGTAGGTTAACTTTGGTATCACTTCCCTCAATATCCCAAAACAGGATAAAATATTTGTACTTAATTTTTACAGTCACGTAAGTCAACAAATGAGTCCTAACGCAGAACCGAATTCTCCCAGCATCTTAAAACGCAAAGCGAGCAGCACTGTTGGTCGTGGTAAAGTAGCTAATCTCAATACCAACTTTAATTTTTCTGCCTGGAGTGACGAATACGTTACTTTAAATCTAGGCAATAGTCTCCAGCACTACGATAATTGGGAGCAACCTACTGTCATCATTTCAGATGGAGCTTACGGTATTCTTGGGTTTGAAGGAGACACTTCAGATCACATTGATTTACCTAATTGGTATCAACCTCATATCGAGGCATGGTCAAAAGCAGCCATACCCTGTACAACACTCTGGTTTTGGAATTCAGAGATTGGTTGGGCTGTGTTGCATCCAATTCTAGAAAAATATGGTTGGCGCTATGTCAATTCCAATATTTGGAACAAGGGAAAAGGTCATATCGCAGGGAATGTTAACACACAGAAAATTCGCAGGTTCCCCGTTGTTACAGAAGTTTGCGTTCAATATGTAAGAGAAGTAACAGTTAATGAACTTACCTTAAAAGCGTGGTTACTGCAAGAGTGGAAACGCTCTGGATTGCCGTTACGACGGGCGAACGATGCTTGCGGGGTGGTGGATGCTGCAACCAGAAAATACTTCGATCAAGGGCATTTGTGGTATTTTCCTCCGACGGAGATGTTTGAAAGGCTAGTGAACTATGCAAATGAGTATGGTCGTCCTCAAGGAAAACCCTACTTTTCTCTGGATGGCAATCAGTCTTTAACGGGACAAGAATGGAGTAAAATGCGATCGAAATTTAGATGCCCTCACGGCTTTACAAACGTTTGGGATCGTCAACCTTTACGAGGCAATGAGAGAGTTAAAACTATCTCAGGAAAAGCATTACATCTCAACCAAAAACCTCTGGATTTGATGAGCCTTATTGTTGAGGCATCTAGCGATGAAAACGATGTTATATGGGAACCTTTTGGCGGACTTTTTAGTGCATCTTTGGCAGCACGTCAACTAAAACGCAAAGCATTTTCTTGCGAGATAGACTCAGACTATTTCTACTATGGTGTACAAAGATTCAATCAAGAAGTTCATCAATACTCTCTTCTCTAATCTGTAGATAATCTTGTAGTGATTTTTTGATGCTGTCTTCTCGGCGACTTGATAAAAGCTTATTCCACCCACCAACAGTCATACCGGAAACTTCAATATTGTAGACACGTCGCTTAAATTCCTCGATACCTGGATGTGCAATTCTATCCATCTTTGCAAAATTTGTATCGAGTCTGTATTCATACCGTATCCGTAGCTCGCGTAGAAGGCGCTGATACTCTCTAGTCGGCTTATAGACTTTTCCTTGAGTACCCCATGAATCAACGATTTTCTCAGCTTCTAAAAACTCCTCAGTAGAGCCTTGGAATTTATATCCGCTGGTGTTTGTCTGTTGCAAATTTGCTGTTCTTTGAGTTGTATCTTCCGGCTCTAAAACAAGATAATCCGGTGGATTGTGATAGTGGGTATCTCTCGCTACAGCTACGGATAAACCAGAGACAACGCACACATCAAGAATGCGAGGCTTGCCATAGATGATTTTATCGGGTAGCCATGCGATAATAGCAACGTAGGTGCGATCGCACCTAAAGTGATTCTGACTATCTTTAAAACGTGCTGTTATCTCTGTTGCTAGTGGGAACCACGCTTTAATTTCTAATCCTGGCGTTGGTTGAACTGTGCCGACAAAAATAGTATCTGGAAAGCCCGGATCTTGCCTTTGCCACTTGCCAAATTCAGCGAACTCATTTTGTTGATTCAAGAATTCAACGGTGTTAAATTCAATCAAATTTCCCACTAAGGGCGAAAGCTTTGAGATAACTTTAGACAAATTCACTGCTGCATCTACGGTAACAGGTTTAGATACCTCTAGAACGTCGAAAGTGTGACCCGATAGGCGATCGAGGTATTGGGATGCAACTCTGATGACATCTTGAGTATTCATATCTCGATCTCACAAGATGCTTCAGATATTTTTTGTGAAATTTCCCTAATAATATCGCAAGGATCTACACCAATTACATGAGCAACTAACAGAAACTCAATTACATCTAACCGTCGTTCACCGTTTTCATATTTGGCTACGAAAGATTGGGGCTTTTTCAGAGATTTAGCAACAGACTCCTGAGTTAGTTGTGCCTCTTTACGAGCCGCAATCATGCAACGACGGAATGTTTCATATTCATGGCTAAAAACAGATTTCATTGTACTTTGGGTTTAGCACTGCATATACCCTAAGTATAATAAACCTGTTTTCGGATAATCCCAAAATAGGATAGTGAAATCTGTCGCGGAGCGATAGTAATGAAAATTGAACAAAATTAATCGAAATCCCAAGATTTGCAGCTATCTCTACTTGCGGTTGTCTGTGCCATAATTTTTGTTGTCATCCTTCGGCTTAGCCACACCGTCAGGTTGTTTCTTGGGCTTTTTGACTTCTTTGTTGCTTTTTCTTTCTTTTGACATGATGATTCCTCAATTTTCACTCAGCATAACATAGATTGAAACATCTGCCTAACCGCAAGTAGAGCGGGTTGCCTCAAACGGATTTTAGATTGTATCCGGTCAATTACCCTTAAGAAAATGTGCTCGCAGCATCGGACTTCAGTCCTCTGAAAATGCTGAGGACTCGCATTCCGAACTATCAAACCTATTTTACTGCTGTCTTTTCAGCGGACACGATCTTACTCGCTGTTAGTTTTTTATGATCTGTGGTAGATTGTCAACTAGGTTGTGAACACAGAGCATCTACCGCTAGGAATATCCATAAATTCCTCATCGATAAAATATATGAAATTACTTTTAACTGGACTGTTTTGAGGTCCCAGTCTGAAATCCTTGATTTACCCGAAAGCCTATAGTGTGCCTCGGCAAGCGTTGCCTTCGTACCGCTCCCCCTGAAACCCTTATTCTACGGTTGACAGTCAAAAACTGTCCGAAGTGTTGCACAAAGAACAAAGTATATTGAAAAATATAAAGTTAATTTTCAGCTTTGTTCAAAGTGCGATCGCGCCAACTCCGTTAGATATAAAATATTTATCAAGGGCTAAGAATTTCTAGATAAATTTTCGCTATTAGGAATCTAACCGCTATGGAAGTAACCGAGCTGCTCAAAGACTACGAAAATGGCAACAGAGACTTTGCTGGCGCCGATCTGGGCGGAGCCGATCTGGGCGGAGCCATTTTGGACGGAGTAAACCTTTCGATGGCTAACCTGTCGGGAGCTAATCTGAGTCGAGCCCATCTCACCAAAGCAGAACTCAACGGCGCAAACCTTTGCAGGGCAAATCTGAGTTTTGCCAAAATGGGCCAAGCCAGATTAGCCGATGCAGAACTCACGAAAGCCAATCTCAGCGGAGCTTTCCTCGTCAAAGCAAAACTTCCCAGGGCAAAGTTGAGCGGCGCCCAACTCATCGGTAGTAACCTGCGGAGCGCCATCCTCTGGAACGCCAATTTATGTACGGCTAACCTCCAATTCGCCAACCTGCGGGGCGCGAACCTCACGGGAGCCAACCTCAACTGGGCTAACTGCGGAGGGGCCAAACTTAGCGGTGCAAAGCTCTTTGCCACTGAACTAACAGGCATCAATCTCAGGAAAGCTTACATCAATGGTATCGACCTCAGCAGGACGGATCTCAATGGCGTCAACCTCAGCGAATCCAAACTGAACGGGGTCAATTTGGAAAGCTCGAACTTGGTAGCAGCCAATCTCAGCGGTGCTCAGTTGCGTGGTGTCAAGTTGATGGGAGCAGATTTAACCAGGGCAAATCTGGTGGGAGTTTCTTTGGTGCAGGCAAATCTCGATTGGGCTAGGCTGTGTTATGCCGACTTGAGCGAAGCCGACTTGAGTGGCGTAACATTCATCGGAGCTAACTTTGAGGGTACTGTGTTAGCCGGATCAACAAAGGGTGCACCTGTGAGCTATGGTGTCTACCTAACAGTGGCGGATATTGTCGCAGTTTAGTAAACGGCAAAAATCACTCTCGCATTGGTTTAACTTTTGATACAGACATCATTACTTTTGTGAGAGTGCTGCACAGACAAGCAATTTACCGCTATTTTCCAGAGTTTTTAGCATCACCATTGATCTTACCCGATTAATTTCGCGACTCGCAAAGCAGAGGTAATCGCTCCTTCGTGCAAACCATCTCCCAAATAAGCTCCTGCATGATAAGTGTTGTTCTCGCCGTTAGTCTCGATAACTTCGTCTCGGTATCGAAAAGACTCGACAGTATACAGCGGCGTGTGATGTTTTTGGATGTGAATAATTTGGTTTTTGGCGATCGCCTCATCAAGTCGAAATGCTAAACTATACTCTCGCGGTGACGAAATGCCGCAAAGCTGATTCAAGCTCGCATTATAGCCCCATCCCTTGTCCGTCTCGAAAAAATCAAATTCTGATAACTTGCGGATACCATAGCGATCGTACATCGAAGTATCCGAATGTAGCACCGTCGTGGCATAATTGGGTTTCCACGCCGAAAACCGCTTCGTTTCCGCATCCGTCGGGTCAGCCAACAGCCTCATCACTTGGTCTGGTGGCATCGCAAAAACCACCTTATCAAACTCCTGAATCTCCCCATCTGAAAGCACAATTTTTACAGCATCAGCACTTCTAAAAATATTGGCAATCTCCACATTCAGCCGTATATCACCCTTAAATTGCCCCAGAATCTTTTCAATGTAAGAATACACCCCGCCTTTAATCCTCACCCAACTAACCGAGGCATAGGCGCGTAGCATCGGCATCGCCAATTCTGCCGGAAAATTGTCGAGCAATTCAAACGGTATCGAGTAGCTGTACATCGTCAGCAACTTCAGCCAATCATTGCGGACGCACGACCTTTTCAAACTCTGAGAAAGCGGCATATCATAGAAATCGTGTTGTTTAGCAAACCGCATTTTTAAAATAAATCCAGCCGAACGAGCGTAGAGACTATCGAGCCGCAAATACTCACTCAGGCGTTGGATACCGGTGAAATTCTTTTCAATAGATACTCGCGACAAAAAGTGTTCGCCATCTTTAAAAAACAGCGCTGAACCAATCTGCACAGGTTCTAATTCAACGCCTAACTCCTGCATAAAAGCAACGAAATTGTAAAACACAGTGGGAAATTCCAGCACCCCATTTTCTAATATTTCATTGCACTCAGATTGATTGGGTTCAACATTTTTGTTGAGCGTCCGAATGTGTCCGCCTAAAATCGGCTCTCTTTCCAACACAGTGACGTGATGCCCCTGTTTATCGAGCCAGTAGGCTGTCGCCATACCGCTAGCTCCGCCCCCAACAATTACAATTTTCATAGTTTACTCCTAATTTATAGGTTGGATCGCTATTAATTGAATGCTTGTATTCCGGGTAGGAAACGGCACCGCTCGGAGGTGTCAATTTAACCAGAAAAACCTTTTTATCTCTCGTTTGTAGCGGAGTCTCGATCCCCCTAAATCCCCCTTAAAAAGGGGGACTTGAAGAAAAACTTTTGTATTTCTCGTTGATCGCCGAGACCAGATCCCCCTAAATCCCCCTTAAAAAGGGGGACTTTGATAACTTCTTGTCCCCCCCTTCTTAAGGGGGGCTAGGGGGGATCTGGACCTCAGCATCAAACAGTAGATCCATGCTATATTTGATGCTAAGCTGACACAAATAGGCATTGCCGTCTCCTCATAGATATCAGACTATTTTCGATCGCCCAAAGCCTCAACCCAACCTCCGAAATATCGCTGTTATTTAATTGTGATTCCTCACCCTAAAATCGCATCGCCGGATAAACGCTGATAAAGCAGCGCCCCCGTCCAAAATGTCGGCGCAAAGCCTGGATAGCCCGAAGAAGCGTTGCAGAAATAGAAATTGTTGAGGGATGTTTCGTGATTTAGCCGATCGACCCCCATGTTTTTCGGCGTCAGGATAGAACCGTAGGAATTGCCATTAGGGCACCAGCAGAAGCGCTCGTTAGTGGTAGGACTTCCGGTAATATGAAAAACCATGTGTTTGCGAAAATCTGGAACATAGTGTTTTTCAACTACGTCTAAAATTGAGTCTAAAATCTCTTGTTTCTTCTGCCTGTAAGCTTTTTTATCGCTCTCCCAAAGTTGCTTAAAATAACCGTAATTAGCAACAGTCAGAAATTCCACAATTTGACAATCTTCTGGACAATCCCGCCGCGCTTCTGTCAAAAAAGTCGGCGTGGTAATCGCAAAACTCGGACGAGAAAAATCATTTTTATCGTACATTTGAGCAAAAGCTTCATTCAGATCCAAATGTTCGGAATGAAACGTATTCCACTTGCCAAATCCATAGTCTCGGAGATCGATATCTTTGACAACACAGTACACCATATAGTTAGATGCCGAATACTCATAGTTGAGTTTCCGCCGCACTGTTTTAGAGAACTGTTCCTCTCCAATCATCTTGGCCGCTCTTTTGGGGTCAAGGTTGCAAATCACCGTGTCGCCCGTGAATTCATGGGTTTGATGCGTGGTCAAATCCATCGCTTCAACTCCCGTGACAGTTTTATCTGTCAGCCTGAAATTTGTGACTTCATGGTTTAGTAGAACTTTCCCGCCGTTAGATTCAATGACTTTAACTAAAGAATTTATGACATTTTCAAAATGCTGCGTCGGGTAAAATGCACCTTCTTGATAGCCTCGAAACAAAGCAATCCAAGCATAGAAAGAAAGCTGGTTTGGAGGTAGCAAAAAGTCCGGCCATTGCAGGGCTAATAGAGTTTGGGCGGCTTGCGGGAGTTGGAACTTGTCGAAAACGTCTTGAAGTGTACTATTGAGGTGTTGAATGGCGCAGAATACGTCACCGAAATTTTTGATTAATTCAATTGGCTTGACGGGAGGAGCGAGTTTTCTGAGTCCCGCGCCGGTTTGCTCAACTTCGTTGACAAATTTGCGAATTCTCTCGCTGGCTTCGGGAAACAGCGCCGACAATCTGCGGATTAGTTCTTCTGGTTCTGAGGGAATATCTAGCGCGTACCCAGGCATTCTCATGTGGTCGTAGCCATTCGGATCGTACCGCTCAAAGGTGACATCGCGATCGAGACCGAGTTTTTTGAGGACTCGATTGACTGTATGTCCTTCGCCACAGTCCCAAACGTAGTGAAATTGAGCATTAAACGTGTATTTTTTGGCCATCGTAAAGGTGTGGCCAAAGCCTCCGGGGTGCTCGTGAGCTTCGAGGATGTGTACGATTTTGCCGGAATTGGCCATCAAGGCTCCGAAAACCAGTGCTGATAAACCACTGCCGACGATGAGGTAATCTGTTTTCATGGGACATTTCCTCGATCGATCGAATCGGGCGATCGGTGTCTATCTAAACTAACTCTAAATTCTGAGGAAAGTGTGAAGTCAACCAACAGCATTGCTGGGCAAGCTGGTCAAAGCATTGTATTAAAGCCGTTTTGCGGTTACTATTAAGATTAATTAAGCTTTCCCGATCTAACTTATAGCTTGTGGAGCGAGTCTTAAAGCCTGCCCCACAATTGAAAAAATCCGGTTTATACCTGGTAAGATAATTCTTAAGATAGAGATTAGTATACCTAATTAGGAGGATGTTAATTAGAGGTGCTAGGTATTATTGATGCGGGACGATCACATCAAAAAAAGCATCATCCAAATCATAACCAAACATCTGCGACATCGCCATCAACTTCGATTTACTGGGAATTCCCTGCTGGTTCAACCAATCAGTCAGCACAAAAATTTTGCTCATCAAAAACATTTCTAAAGCTTCAGGATTGTACTGAATGCCTTGGGTGCGGTGAAACTGGTGCGGCACCAACATCGCCGCATAGCGCGCCAATTCTCCCGCTTTCCAATCTAGCAAAAACGGCAGCCAAGGATAACAAGCATCCAAGCGGATAAACCACAGCCGCACTTCGGGAATTTCGGATATTTCTCGCGGATCTAATTCTTCGCGCGGATACTCAATTTCAAATTGTACCTGTTGTTCGTTTTGGGCGATCGCCCCAGCCGCCAGCCACTGTTCAATCACAGTCCGCACCGGAGACAAATCTAAGCTGTTTATGCGATCGGCATCTATCGCTATCATAATACTCATAAAAATTTAACCTTATATAATTAAGTCATTATCTATAATACCACCAATCACCAATTAGCAATTACCAATTATCTGAAATTCGAGTGATTCATCTCAATCCGTTCAATCCCGTACATTCCCCTATTCATTCTTCCTTCCTTCTTGCTTCGCTCAACTGTCAACTGTCAACTGTCAACTCTGCCTTTTTGATTCTTGCTTCTGTCAACTGTCAACTGTCAACTCACCCATTTTTACCAAACTTGCTATCCTGCAAAGAATTACCAATTCCCTGAATAATTCCCCGCCCGATCAAACCAATTCCCCGCCCTATTACCTGAGTCAAAACGTAAACAACAGCAGCACCCAACAGCGAAATCACCGCGCGAACCCTAGGTGCGATCGCATCCCTAGCTTCCAGCAGCAAAGTCAAAGCCAACTGCCACCCAGTAAGCTGTGCTAACTCTAGATTTCTCGGAGCATAAATAGAAATTCTCTTAATTCCCGAATCGCCCAAAACAAACAGCAAAAACCTGCTTTCAAAAATAGCTTTCGGTTCCACAAAATAGCTATTCCATCGATATCTCCACGATACATTATTCCGAAACCGCTCAATTTCCCGTGTCGAAATCAACTTGCTATCGTAAAAAATTTGCTTGATTTCCTCAATATTTGCAAAATTGTTTAGCAGAGGCTGTACCACTCCGCTAGCAATTTGAATTGCCAAATTTTCTAACAAAGCTTCAGCTCGCTGCATCGCTTGCGGGCTGCCAGCCAGAGAAGAAATATTATCAACTGTTAGCGGAATTTCAAATAGCAAATGTGCAAAAAAATCAACAGTCATCGGGATTTTGTCAAGGATTTCGGCTGCAACTGCATCAGCATTGGCCAGCAGCACCGGCACCACTTCTACGCTGCTGCTAGCCAATAGATCAGCAGCGCTTCCCCCTTGACTTTCTGGCAGTTTTAAGCTTGTTTTACTGCCGTCTAAAACCCGATTTTCTCCCGTTTGCAGCGTATAGTATCTGCCAAAAAAATCTATGATTGTCGCCTCCCACAAATCCCGCAAAATAGCAGGCATTTTTTCGGACAATTGAGTTTGCTGGACTTGCGAAAAGCGTAATTCTTCCAGCAAATCCTCTAACTTCCGCAGGATGGAGCTAATCAATTCGCGCTTTTTGGTCGATCGCAAAATATCGATTTCCAAAGGCACACCAGTCAAGTTGACCAAATCCAACTGCAATTTAGCAGCCACCGAATCAAACAAACTTCCTTGCCAATCACTCGCAACCGCCAAAGCTTCACCCGAAACTGCGGAATTCGCGACTTGCAACTGAGAATTATTCAACAAACTCTCTCGTCTTCCTTCTGCCTCTTCCTTCTGCCTTCCTTCTGCCTTCCTTATTCCTTCTTCCTTATTCCTTCTTCCTTCTTCCTTCTCCCCTCTTCCATCAAACAATAACTGACTAACAATCCAACGAGCTGCCAGCAATTCTCGGCGGTGTCCATTGACTACAATCCCATCTAAAGTAGTGGATAAATCTGTCGAATTTGCGGTTTTCATCTGTTCCAAATCAGCTTGAACAACCGCCAAAGCTGCATCGATTTGCTGCAATCCAGGCACACAAAAATAAGCCAGGATTTTTCGTACTGGCCGATCAACTATCAAATTCTTTGAGTTTTCTTCGGGATTGGCTGGGGAGTTTTTTATAATTGGAACTACCGCTGAATTTAGTTTTAATTCCGAGTTTTCTAGCGCATCAGTCGGCCAATAAGTGCCGCCGGATGCTACCACGCGAATAGCTTCTATTGTCTGGGAAACATCTCTATTTTTAGGACAATAACCCTTTGCGCCCGCAGCTTGTAACTGCGTTAGCAGATCCGGTGTGAGCGGCCCGCCTAGCAGTAACAGCGGAAGGTTGGGGTACAAAGTTTTGAGTTGGCGACAAACTGCCAGCGCTTCGATTTGACCCGATCGCAAACTTAACACTTCAACAGCCAAAATTACCAAATCTGCGGGCTTATTGGCTGCTCCAGACCCCAGCGAGCGAGTTTCCAGAACCCGCAACGCCTCGGTACCCGTGGCAACATCTGCGACAACTTCCAAGTCTGGATACTCCTCGCAGGATACTCGCAGCCCCAGCCGAAAAATGGGGTCGCTATCGATCGACAGCAGTTGCAAATTACTCACTCGATTTTAGATGTTAGAGGTCGATCGCCGGAAAACCCAATTATTCAGGGAGCAAATTAGCATCAGGAGGCCCGGCCGATTCAGGAATAGATGGCGGAGCCGGAGCCGGAGCCGGAGCCGGAGCCGGAGCCGGATCTGGAGCCGGAGCCGGAGCCGGAGCCTCTTGTCTGGCGGGCGGATAGTAAGGTTCCTGCTCCCTCGCCGGAGGATAGTACGGTTCCTGCTCCCTCGCCGGAGGATAGTAAGGTTCCTGCTCCCTCGCCGGAGGATAGTAAGGTTCTGGAGCCGGAGCCGGGGCCTCTTGTCTGGCGGGCGGATAGTAAGGTTCTGCTTGAGCAGGTGGCGCGTACTCCTCCTGTCGCGGTGCTGGCGCGTACTCTTCCTGTCGCGGAGCCGGTGCGGACTCTTCCTGTCGCGGAGCCGGTGCGTACTCGCGAGCGGGCTCCGGCGGAGGCGCAGTGTTGGCTCTCAGTTCGGCGCTCCAGCGCCCGATCGCCCCTGCGGCCTCTGAGTGCAGCGCCCTACCGTAACCAATTTGGGAAGCCATATTGATCGCCGCCGAGAGACTGCCTTGAGATGCTAATTCCGCAGCTCGATCCAGAATCGGACGATCTTGAGCAACTTGCAGTTCGCTCACCCACTCATAGACATTATCCTGAGCTTTAGCGTAAAGAGTCCTACCGCTCTTAATTTCCGAAGCTTTTTCAATAGCCGCGCTCAGTTTTCCTTGCTTAGCCAGGGCGATAGCATCATCCAAAAAAGGCTGATCTTGCATAATTTCTATGCGTTTCGTCCACTGAGCCAAGAGACTTTGCGCCTCTACTCTGCGGGGACGGTTTTGAGAGATCAGAAGTACCTGACCGATGCCTTCCTTAAGTCCTTCAACCGTTCCCGGTGCTGCCAACTGCTTCGCCAGGTTCACAAAAGATTGGTCTTCAATCCGCTGAATTTCCCGGCGCCAAGTAGCCACCAATGTTTGAGCATGAACCCGCCGCGGCTGTTTGGGTCCGATGGTTTGCGCTTGCTCGATCGCTACCTGAAACGCTCCTATCTGACCGAAACTGGCGATCGTGCTCGCCATTTCCAGCCGCACCAAATCTTGAAACTGCACCTGCAAATTTTCAATTTGAACTTGAGCCTGCTTGTACAGAGGGCGGCCCGGAGCAATTTGGCTAGCAGCCCCGCGCCCTTCGAGCAAAGTAAAAATGTGTTGCGCCAGCGGTGTTGATACCGACTGGTTCCACATCACCGCTTGAGCCCTACCCAACTGCATCAAATCTTGAGCTTCCGCAAACAGTGGCGAATTCTGCGGCACCACAGAAGCAGCCTCGATCGCCCCCGGCAGGTCTTTCGCCCCCAACCGCTTATTTGCCATTGCCAGCAAAGTCCGGCTCCAGCCCTCAATTTCCTTCTCAGCTTTAGCCCGGGCAAAAAGCTGCGAGTCAATTTTGCGAGCCAGGACGATCGCCTCAGCGAACTTTTGCGGAGTTCCGTCCTGCGCCAAATTTCTCGCCTCTTGCAACCGCTGCCAGCCGTTTCTTTCCATAGAAATCTGCTGGATCAGCTCGTTGTAACGCTTCTGACTCCAGAAAATATTTTCCAGCTTGAACAGAGCTTGAGCGTAATCCCAGGCTTTCTTTAAATCCTCACTTTTCAAAGCTGTTAGGGCTGTATCGTAGAGTTTTTGACCCTCCTGCCAATTTTTTTCCCAAGCAGTCACAGCCTCCTGTACCTCTGGGTAAGACGGACTGGTTTTGGGAATTTTCGCCACAATCGCCAAAGCGCCCTTCAAATCGCCCAGCTCAATTTTTGCCCTGGCAAATCGGAGCATGGCTTTCGACCATTCCCCGATCAAATGTTGACCTTGCGAGTATAGCGGGTGTTCTTGTGGCCAAGCCTGCACCAGTGCTATTGCCGATTCTAGTTGTTCTAGCTTGCCCGATTTAGCGGCTTGCTGAGCGCAGTAGAGTCGCTCTCCGTCCGCCGCCAATGGCGACAGTTGCTGGCAATTAGGCGGCGGTGGCATCGTCAGCAACCACAGAAATGCAGCTACACCCGTTACACCAAATCCCACCAGGAGACTCAGCCAGATCAGTTGCCACTGCCAAAAAGTTCTTTTGCCCTCAATCGGCAACGCTTGGTTAGAGGAACTCGCATCGTCTGTCGCCGCTGCACTCAACTGTGCGATCGGTTTGGGGGATGGGTTGTATTGCGGTGGTGTGTGGAATTGGTCAGATTGTCGTCTCGCCATTACTTCAGCCTGTCCTGTAATGCGCTCTCTGCGTGACACTCCCACATCAAATCATAGATTCGATGTGGGTTTCTGACTCCTGTTAAGGAGATCGAGAACTTCCTTCAAGGTACTGGCAATTTTTCCCTCTACGGCGTTTTATAGTCAGGCTCATGTCCAGCCCCACTTTTTGCTTCTGAGCATTTTCGGCTCAAGAAGCACGTAAATCATACCAGTTATCGAACAATTATTCACTGCTTCCGGGTGCAGTTGAGCTAAAAAAACAGTAGAAACCCCCGTCAGTCGAGCGATTTGAGATTTGAGATTTGACTCCACAGATACATTTGGGAGTGGTATGGAAGTTGCTATACAAAATTTCGTCCGATTCCAGCGCACTCAAAAATAAAGCGAGTATTAAACCTGGTTTTGTCTCAACTTGATACCTGTAGCGGGTATAACAAATTTTTTTGCTGAGTTCTCAATTTTATTTCCCGATCGCCCAAACAGCCGATCGAGTTTCACCAAAAAACGAGAGGGAAGCCCCGGGCTAACGACATGGGGAGGAACTCGGTAGCGGTTTCAACCGCCTTCAACATTTATTTACGCAACTCATTGAAAGGTTTTGTTATAATTAGATTAGCAAGTAAAACAACCATCTACGTGTTGAAGCATTCTAGTATCGGAGAAATCCCGGCACAGTGAGCCACCACACTCCTTAAGGAGTAGTAAGCCTGTATAACTGACAAATAATGGCAGAATGTGAAGCGTACCTATCTGGCGTTGTGATGGACTATGAAAGCAAACAATTTAAAAGTAAGCGCAATTGCAATACCTTTTGTACTGGTAGTTGTTTTGAGCGTATAGAGGTGCTTTGATAACGCCTTTGAGAGTTCTCGGATTCATTCAAGAATCCCCGTGGCTTCAGCCCTGGGGAGTATCAATACTTAAATTATTTTATACCTCAAACAGCCCTAGCAAAAATATCCATCTTGCTTTTAACCAAGGCTGCCTCATCGTTTACGAAGCCTTTGGTGTATCGCTAACAGTCGATGCGCCCAAGGCGGACTCTGGCGATCGATATCCGTAGAAATCTATCCGGTAGTCTACAATTTTGACACCAGTTTGCTGTTGGATTTGTTCAATCAAGTCGATCGGCAATTCCACATGAACGTCGAGAATCTGAGCCGTATCCAGACAATTGACATGAGAGTGAGAGTCGCTGACATTCCCGTACAAGCGTCCCTCCGATCGTTCGATGCACTCAATAATCCCTTCTCTCGACAAAGCGTCCAGATTTTGATAAACAGAAGTATGACCGATCCCCTTGGCTTGTTGGTTCAGGCGATCGTAAATTTCGCGAGCCGAGAGATGTTCTTTGGCATCCCACAAAAGCTCTAGAATAAATCGACGCTGGCGGCTCAAGCGCATTCCCATCGCCTGACAGCGGTTTAAAGCATCTTCTAATGAACGAATTGGTTTCACAGCTACCGCCTTCTAAAGCCTGCTCGATTTTTTATTCTGGTACAAAGCATTGCACGCCGACCCCATATCCACTAATTCTAACGCAGGGTTGCCCAACAGTAGAAGCTAGAGGGCAAAAATCTTGAACAAGTGAATTTTTTCGAGTTGCTGCTCAACTCAGGCTGCCAGCACGCACCCAAAAATTCTCCGCTTCAAAAATATTGCTTTGACTCTATCTTCTACTGAAACAACTGCTAGGAAGAGGATTTGATGGCGTGAACCAGTAACTTGGCAATTTCCGAGAGTTGCTTTTTGTTAAAGGTTTTGAGCAAAAGCCTGACTAACGCCTTCGGTTCGGCGGGAAGAGCTACTTGCTTCGACGCTGCTGCTGGGGCTGCTGGAGCTGCTGGGGCTGCTGGAACTGTTGGTTTTGGGCTTGCTGCCAAAAGTAGCAAATTTTTACTCGGAGCGATCGTCTTGACTTTCCCCCCTTGCACCAAATCCCCAGCCTCCTTGAGTTCTTTGATCACCAACGGAGCTAAGACTTTATAAGAGTTTTTCGGATTAACGATCGCCCCTCTAGCAGTTTTAACTAAATTTTGCCAAGACTCAAATTTAGCTCCCAACTTATAGAGTCGAACGCACACAGCCGCCAACTCCTGACGACTAGCAGCCGATTCTTTCTGCTTGAACACCTGCAACATCTCTTTCAGTAAAACCATGACTTCACCAGCAAAATTCGCCGGCGTCGCCCCCGCTGTTTGAGCCACCCCGGGCGCGCGAGATCCAGCAGTAGGAACCGGCTGAACTTTGCCCGCAGCCAAGTTGTTGAGATGAGTTTCCAGTTGAGCAAAAACAGGCATCACCTGCTGGACGAGTTTTTCTCCCTCTTCATTCCTCAACCCGAAAGGCCCTTCCAGTCGCTTCAGCAAGTCTTTAAGCGTATCAACTCCCTTTAAAAATAGGGATTCTGCCGTTTGGTCAACCTGCTTGACGGGCCCGTCCTTGAGCACCTTAAAACAATCTTCCAAGCGGTGAGCGGTTGTTTTAATACTATCCAAGCCAAGCATAGCCGCCCCTCCTTTTACCGAGTGGGCGGCGCGAAACATCTCTTGGAGGCTTTCGGGGTCTTTCATCGTGGACTTCAAATCCACCAAACCATTTTCTAGAGTATCGAGGTGCTCCTTAGCCTCCTCTATAAACAAACGCATTATTCGGTCTTGCTGATCTGACACGACAGTCCTCCTAACAATCTCAGCACCCTCCAGAAAGCACCCTCTTCGTGGGAGGAAACACGACTCCTGCCAAAAGTCAGAAGATCCCATGCCAAATATTCTAGCCTGCCTCTTGTGACAGACTGACAATACTCCTGTCTGGGCGGTTTTAGCTCTCTTTGCTGGTGCGCTGGAGATTGATCTTAGAGTTCTGAGGGAGTGTCTGGAGCGATTTCGATGCCCATTCCTGGTTTGATCATCTGCTGATCCGTAATCAAGTCGCTCAATTCCTTGACTTCGACACCGATGTTTTGGCAAGCCTGTTTCAGTTCCTGCTCGAAGGTGTTGAGGTCGCCTCCGTAGCCGCAAAGCTGGGCGGCTGTGGCGATTCCTTGTTGGGCGTTGGCTTTGGCGCAGTCGATCAATTCAATACCTTTGAGGGGTTGGGAGGATGCCATAATGTCAAACCACAATTTCTCTTTTTTTCCACTGTACCTAGAACGTTGAGGTCGATCGATCTATCGAAAGGCATGAAAAATGCTGCCCGTGTCGCGTGTTACCAATTGATTATTGTTTGGGATTTCCTGGCAAGATAGCAGTAGTTGGCATTTTCTAACCATTACTAGGCTAGATTTCTGTGAGAAATGTTTCCAAATCTCAAATGCAGTGGGTGTGGAGCGTCCGGCACCGCTTGTTTGCGTCTGTTCTGTTCGCTATAGCAGTCGCTGTTTTCCTGCCGCCTCACTATTTCCTCCTGACTCGGATGCTGTGCATTTGGAACGCGGGCGCTGTCAGTTTCCTGATTTTGACTTGGATGCTGATGCTGCAAGGCACTCCCGAACTGATGCGCCACAACGCTCAGCAGTTGGACGCCGGCCGCTTGGCTATCTTAAGTACGATCATGGCAGCGGCTTGTGCTAGCTTATTGGCGATCGTCTTCCTGCTGCGCGATACCAAAGGCTTGCCCCCAAATTTACTATTTCTGCACTTAGGGCTTTCTGTGCTGACAATTGTTGGCTCTTGGATGCAGGTGCACACTATCTTCACGATGCACTATGCCCACAGCTACTACGGAAACCGCAGCAAGCAGCACGGCAGTTACTCGCAGGCGAATGGTTTGGATTTTCCGGGCGATGAGGAACCAGACTACAAAGATTTTTTATATTTCTCCTTTGGGATTGGGATGACTTGCCAAGTTGCAGACGTGCAAACTACTTCTCGTTCCATGAGATTTCTCGTGCTTTTTCACAGCGTGCTATCGTTCTTTTTTAACACTGCTATTTTGGCGATGAGTGTCAATATTATTGCTGGATTGAATGGATAGGATTTAGTAGCAGTGGTATGATTTCGAGTATGATGCGGAAACTTTGATCATAATAATAGTTAAGTGCTAATTGCTAAGTTTAAGTAGTCCAACCATCGGGAAGCTCACTTACATCTTCTAGTAGGAAGTCAGCGTACACCAATATTCGGACATCATCGTAGAGATCGCAAAGAATACGTTTCCGGGCACCGGATTTGTCCCACGGTTGAAGATCGGAGTCTAGTTCACAGAAACCAACCCAAGCGTGCCCTTCTTGCTGTAATTCTTCAGATTTAACCATCACAGCGGCTAAAACTGCTAAATCAAATGGCTTAAGGGATATATCCATTGCACCAATAGATACTTGGCGCTCCAGCATAGGTTCTGACAGCGGAAAGACGTTGAGACTAGGATGTTTCGCTAATTCATCCAATCGTTCTGAAACTTTCACTTTCGTCAGTTCATTTGCGACTAATCCATCAAATTGAGCAAATACCTGATATGCTGCATCAGCCTCATCAGGAGTCACTCGCCCTTCATCTCTTGCCCATTTAATAAATTTGCGTAAATCATCAGAGCGAGAACGTGGGGAAAATCGTCGAGGTACAGTTTCTCGTGCTTCTGCAAGGCATATTGCAGGCACATATAGCTTAAACTCACCAGCCTGAGCACGTTCAAGCAACTGAATAGCCTGTGGACTTTGTAAGTATGCTGGAGCAATAACATCCACTACCCAATTTGTCTCAACTAAAACTGCCTTGGGCTTCACCTTGCAACCTTGCTCCATCTAGGGCCACCAGCTCTCACTTCGCCAATTTGCAGAAGACTCATTATTGATTCACTAAGTAGATTTCTTAAGTCACTTGGGAAGTTCTCCATACTAGCAGTCAGCTTTAGTTTCTCAAGCCATCGCTGAACTTGCGATTCAAACTCAATAGCAGGGTTTCCTTTCCATTGCTCATCTGCCGATGGCAGCAGATAATGGGGAAGTTTCGCTTCACCAACTACATAAATTGACTCACCATTGTATTTCTCTAAGGAGTCGCGGAGGAGAATCACACGATCGCCAGCTACGACAAGTCCAACTGAGCAACCAATAGATGCCATAGTGTGTTTAAGCTGTTCAATAGCGTTTTGAACCCCGATACTGATGTCTTTGAGCTTTACCTCAACGACGATCAGATATTCTCCATCTTGGCTTGTCACAATAATATCTGGTTGGGATGTTTTCATCATGGCACTATATCGCAGCGAATTTATTTGCTATGTAGTAAATTACTTTTATAGACAAGCGATCGACAAATGTGCGATCGCAGCTAAGCCCTGAATATCACCTAGCAGTCCTAATATAGCGAATTGTCAATTGTCGGTGACTCGAATTCGCATTCCTCGAATGCAGGGACAACCGCCACACTGACCGGGGGTTTGGGTAATGCGAGTTAACAAGCCAGTCGTTGAGTTCATCAGGGGTTGCCTGCAAGTTGCTTGGTTTGTCTCTATTTTACCGAGTAATCATGTCCAAACTTTATTTTTGCGTCAGTCCTGATTTTTTTTGCTAAAACGAAGTCATTACGAGTATGATTTAACTATAAGCAAAAAAGAAAGCCGCCATGAGGATTGAAGAAATTCCCCTCAACCAGATTCGCCGCCCCTTGCCGCGAGTCAACGACCAAACCAAAGTAGCCGCCCTCATGGAATCCATCCGCGAGGTAGGTTTAAACGAACCCATCGACGTGCTAGAAGTAGATGGCCAGTATTACGGATTTTCGGGCTGCCACCGCTACGAAGCTTGCCAGCGTCTCGGTTTAGAAACTATCCCGTGTAAAATCCGCCGAGCTCCCCGTTCTGTGTTGCAGATGCACCTAGCTTGAGCAATTCATCACAGGCAAATATTCGATCGACAATCACCACTCACAACCTAAAAACCTATGACTACCAACAACCACAAACAACATCTGTACCCGACCCGCATCGATATGCCAGTCGCCACCCGCACTCAAGTAGTCGGGCTGCTCAACGCCACGCTGGCCACGACTCTAGACTTAAAAACTCAAGTCAAGCAAGCTCACTGGAACGTCAAAGGCATGGACTTCTACCAGTTGCACTTGTTATTTGACGAAATGGCGGGGGAACTCGAAGAATACGTTGATACCATTGCCGAACGAGTCACAGCTTTGGGCGCTTTGGCTGTCGGAACAGCCCGCACAGCCGCCGCAGATTCGATCCTGCCAGAATTTCCTTTTGACATCCTAGACGGCAAGGAATACGTCACTGCTTTGGCCGATCGCTACGCACCCTATGCCAAACACCTGCGAGTCGCGATCGACAAAGCAGGCGAACTCGGTGACGCTGATACCGCCGACTTGTACACGGAAATTTCGCGGACAATTGACAAGCGTTTGTGGTTCCTAGAAGCGCATTTGCAAGGTTCTGCCACAACTGCAACCGCAGCCGTCCGCGAACAAGTTGCCGTAAAATAGCTACTTCTCTTGTGGGGCGTTGCTCCTAGTCGGCCACAGGCAAGATGCCTGTGCCACAAAAACTCTGATGGGGCGGGCCCAAAAGCCCGCCCCAAAGATGTATTTCCTTAAGGCTCCCGACAGTTTACGATCGAGAATATGTCCATTTATTAATTTGGATGAATTTTCGTGGCAGCTAATATTCCTGATTATGCTCCTCAACTGCAACGCCTGATGCAACAAGCCGGGATTTCGAGCGATCGAGAACTCAGCCAAAAAGCAGGAGTTCCCGAAATTCAGCTCAGCCGTCTGCGGCGCGGCTTAGCTTTGAAAACCCGAGCCGACATCCTGCTCAAAATTAGTCAAGCTTTGCAAATTTCCTTAACCGAACTGCTCGCAACCTTGGCCCCAGACTATGTAGAGTTAGAACCGCCCGCACCGACAGCCCTAGAACAAGAATATCAGCGCCTCCAAGCTTCGATCGCACAACAGCGATCGTCTTTGATGCAGGAATTCCAACTTGCTAGCGTGCAAATTTTAGAATCTTGGATGTTGCAGTGGCCGACGGCTGCCAGCAAAGCTCAGGAAAATCACCATTTGCCAGCCCAGAAACTGCTGCCGTTGCTGCGCCCCGTCGAGCAGTTATTGCAGCATTGGGGCATAGAGTCGATCGCCCCAGTCGGAGCCGAGATTCCCTACAACGGGCAACAACACCAACTCCTCGAAGGAACAGCCCAGCCCGGAGAACCCGTCAAAGTCCGCTACACAGGCTACACACAAGGCGACAAACTCCTCTACCGCGCCAAAGTTAGCCCAGTTTGATTAATAGCAGAAGGTATTCGGCAGAACAAAGATTGTCCCCCTCTCAACATTCACTCCCGGCGAAGCGCTGCGAGTCTGATCAGCGTTCCGATCCGCGACGATCACCATCTCTTGCACTCAAAAATATTCTCCCGCTCTGGGACTTTCCCTTTCTCTTATTTGGATCGGAGTCCGTCTCGCAGCTATACTAGCCCTAGTCTGGCTAGAAATTCTGACATTAACACCGCAAAATATGAGTCCTGTAGTTAAAATTATTCAGCCCTCTGGCATTTTAGACGGCACCAAGGCAAGTCAATTCCGCCAAGAGATTAGCGACCTAGTGGAAGCGGGAGCCGATGTGGTATTGATAGACTTCACTGATGTGACATTTATGGATAGTTCTGGTTTGGGCGCTTTAGTCTTGGCGCTCAAAACAGTCCGGGCCGCTGGGAGTCAATTAGTCGTCTGTTCTATCAACGAGCAAATCCGCATCTTATTTGAACTCACCAGCATGGATCGAGTTTTCGAGATATTTGTGACCCGCGATGCTTTTAATAGCAAAATTCTCTCTACCAGTTAACTTTTTTGGCTGCTGCCTTCTTGCTATTTGGTCGCAGATGTGCTGCAAGAGGTCAGCTAGCCAAAGTTCACCTTGAGTAAAGACCAATCATCATCAAAAACTGCTTTAGCGTTCAACTTTAGAATGTAGTTCAAAACCAGTTCTAACTGGTCGGCACTTGCACCGTTGTAAGCTGCTAGCAGGTCGATGAAAGGGTCAAGCCCCCAGATATTGCCGTCAGGTTGGTGGATCTCGTATACCCCGTCGCTAAAGATGTAGAGAGTGCTTAAATCCTCGACATCGCAGCAATTATCGACATAGGGGGCGTCCGGGAACATCCCGACTGGCATTCCGGGGGTTTTTAATCGCTGGATTTTAGCAGTGCTCGCAGGGGACTGGGAAATCAACACGGCAGGGGGATGACCGGCGCTGGCGTAAGTTAGCTGGCGAGTAATGCGGTTGTAAACGCCATACCAGATGGTGAAGTATTTGTCATTTTGGTAGCTCATCTGGAAGGTGGTGTTGAGGGCTCGCAAAACGTCGCTGGGTTTGTAGTAGTCAATGTTGGGCAGTGCGCGCGATCGCAGCAAATTCAGCACGGCCACAGAAGGCAGCGCCGCCCGCAAACCGTGACCGGCTACGTCGAGCAAGTAAATCGCCAAATAATCGGCATCCAGCCAGTTGTAGTCGAAACAATCTCCCCCTAACTGCCGGGAGGGAATGAATTTTGCCTCGATGCTGAAAGGTTCCGTCATCGGATCTGGCAGCAGCGATTGCACGTACTCCGCCGCCTCGGCTAATTCTGCTTCCAGATTTTGCTTGGCAATTTTTAAATCTCGGCTGAGTTGGTGCAGCCGCAATCCCGCGCGTACTCTCGCCTGCAATTCGTTGAGTTCGATCGGCTTTGAGATAAAATCGTCGGCACCGGCGTCGAGCCCTTTGACTCGATCGGCGATCGAACCCAAAGAAGTCAACAAAAAGAATTGTGTAGTTGACAGATCTGGATCTGCCTTAACTCGACGGCAAACATCTATGCCCGTCAAGCGCGGCATGATCCAATCGCAAATTATCAGGGCCGGACGCAATTTTTGCGCCTGGGCTACACCGTCTTCGCCATTACTTGCTACTGTCACTTCGTAACCCTGTTTTTTCAGGGTTCTTCTCAGCAGTTCTTGAACAGCCGTATCATCGTCAATAACCAGAATTTGAAACATGGCACTCAGGTACTACAAGTCTTTCAAGGTCTGGGGGTCATTAAAAATATATCTTATCAGCGCGCTTGTCTGAGATAGAGTATAGTTTATTGACATCGCTTTTCAGGTAAATACTTTTTCCTGCCAGCCATTGAGTTCTATTTACGTTGAAATTTGATGGAAATTTGGTCGCGATCGAACTTCACCCCCAGTTTATACTCAGAATATAAACTTTGATGGACTTTTTTGGGCAGCAGGGCCGAATTGACATCTGGGCGGGACTTCTGGTATCATAAATAGCTGATTAGTGGATTTGACGTTTACTTTGCTGGTCGCAAAAGCTAGTCTTATAAAACTCCCATTCAATTTTGCCCGGTTTGACATTGCCCGCAGCCGATCGAGAATGTGGAAAATGACGCTGCCTGTGAATAACTCCGATGGGTGATGTTGGCCCGGCTTTTGGCAAAAAAGTTAAAAACGTAAAGTACAGGCAATAAAATATTTGCCTCTATTTTATAAAACTATAATTTCAGTGGCAGAGCGTGATTGAATTAAAAGGTTCCCAAAAGTTGCAAGTCCTAAAGAAAGCGGATCTTCAAATCAATACTGGTCTGAGTGCTTTAGACCCAGTTTTGTCGTGGTTTGCACAATTGTACGATCGGGCAATTCCCACCAGCGTGTGGATACGCTGTCAGTTGGCTTTGGCTGAGGGCTTTACCAATGCGGTGCGCCACGCCCACCAGGGCAAACAGCCGAATTTGCCGGTTGATATTGAGGTGACGGTGTGTACTGAATCTGTAGAGATTAAAATTTGGGATTCGGGCCCAATCTTTAATTTAGACCAAAAAATTAGAGATATGTCAGAAATCGATCCTGAAGCTTCGGGCGGGCGGGGGCTCAAGTTGATGAAAGACATCGCAGACAGTCTTAGTTATACGAGAACGGCTGATGACCGTAACTGTCTGTTGATCGTCAAAAACTATACTCCTATCTCCGAGATGGGCGACGAAGATGATATTTTGCAATTGCCGGACGAACTTTTGGGCTAATCGGCCGATCGGTTTTTAAACGCGCGACAGAGGATTTAGCCACAGTAGAATTGTCCGTTTTAATTGATTTAATTCTCGATACACTTCTTGTTTTACCCATTGGCCAAGAGCGTCGAAGGGTGTAAAAATTTGACCCACAGGCCAGCTAACATCTTGACCTAATGGCGTTTGATGGTTCCCCGTCAGGGTTTGAACTGTAATCATGTCGGGAAATCTAGGTTTGAGCAGATTTGTCAACAGCAGGGTTTGGTCGATGTTGTCGCCATTAAATTTGACTAAAAGATTGCGCCGGATTTGATAGCTATCTTGCACTAGGCGATTGGTGTCTTGCGGGGAAGGCGTAAATTCTACTTTAAAGACGGGGGAAATTTGCTCGGCCATCGGGATTGCTTCGGATGCCGCATAATTGTTGAAAGAGATCAGAATATTGCCTGCCCTTTCTACATCAAACACCGAACCGATCAGCAAGTGCAGTTTGCATCCCATGCTGTGCCCCATGCCGTAAACTGGAAGATACGAAGATTTGAGCAATTTAGTGGTATGCAACCTATCCAGGGCATTTTCAAATTTGTTGAGGACATCGCGGGCGATCGCAATATGATCCAAAGTATTCACAAACGGTGTTGCGACTACCACATATCCTTGATTTGCCACAGCCTCTAACAGCCAGCGATAGGTTAGTTGCGGTGCTGTCGCCACAAATGCACCGCCGAGAAAATGTACGATCGCGATCGGTTTAGAGGGAATTAATACCCAGTTGCCGGAAACTTCTTGCCAGTCCATAAATTTCATCAAGTTTAAAGTAAAAAGGCGATCGTCCTCTGAAGGTAGAAAGCAGAATTTTTGCTAAATTTTTGCTTTTATTTTCTGCTTCAAAAAAGGGTTTGCCACCCATTTTTTCATTCAATAAACTTTGCTCTTTACTTATATATGATATTTAGTATAACTGTTTTGGCGACAAATAGCACGGTGCGGGAACGCTTCTATTAGCGTCCTGTATAGGCTTGAAGCTAGTGGCAGAATAAATCAAGGCTGACATCCGATCGCGGCTTTCAAAGATTTGTATATCGTGTCCCATCGCACGGCTGCAAGCCGCTGTAGCTGGTATTGCGGGTAATTGACCCGACAGGATCTTAACAGTCAAATACGGCTCAAAACCCCAATATCGCGTATTAACCAGTCTCTGGGCGATCGGCTTCGATTCGGCTTTATTGGCAGCACCTAATTTCTTGACTAAACCCGCATACAACTATAACATTCTTTAGGAAACATCCTTTAGGACAGCCCCCCGATTTCAGACGATCGCTGGCGATTTAATTCTGCCGAATGACTGATACCTTCTGCGGTTTGATGACTCAACTTTTCGTGAGACTTCATCCATTTCCACTTGTGCACAGTAGCTTGAGGATTAAGCACTGTGGTAGCGACGCCGTAAACAATAGTAGGCAAAACCTCCCGATTTAACCAACTTTGTCCCAGCTTTCTCATGTAGTGCAGTGCCAAAATTTCTCGGAATTTGTTGAGCCTTGGCAAAAGGGGCAAACTGTTAAAGCATAACTGTTCGTACTCATTGAGCGATAACTCTTTTTCTCCCCGTAAGCGTCGCAGTTGATTTTCCTTGACACACTCAGAAGCTATGCGCTTTTTCAGCCAGTGCTTATCTGTGAGAGAGTTTCCTCTAATTCGATAATTTCCCAAAGGTGCTGTCGCCGCTAGCAAGCCGTGCTTTTGAGCAAGTTTGGTAAATAACTCTGTATCTTCTCCTACCTCCCAATCTTCTGCAAACCCGCCTTCTTTGAGAAGAATGGAGCGATCGACTACCACAGAAGACGGGAAAACCCAAGGACTTTCGCCTGTCTCCTTAATCGCCTGCATTTCTGCTTTAGTTGTAGGATAGGTAGGAACGTAACTCAACTTGTTGCCGCGCTTGTCTAAATACCGCAAGGCATGAGCAACTGTTTTGACTTCGGGATTGTCTGCGAGCATCTTCAAACAAACTTCTAGCTTGTTGGGTTCCCAGGTATCGTCGCTGTCTAGAAACGCTACATACTTGCCAGTGGCCCGCTTGATCATTAAATTTCTAGACTTGGAAACGCCATAATTTTGGGGATTTCTATAGAACTTAATTCTCGAATCTTGCTTGGCTAGCCTAGCACCAACATTGCTAGTATCGTCCGTCGAGCAGTCATCAACAATTAAAATTTCTAGATGCTTGTGGCTGCCATTAACTACGGAGGCAACGGCCTCGGCCAGAGTTTCGGCTGCATTGAATGCAGGAATGATTACACTGACTTTTGGGCTGTTCATAACTTTAATTAGTTGTGGTTTGTTAGTTGTTCGCCGAAGTATAGTCTTCGCCACATATGATCCCTGAATTGGAATACGGAGAAAGTAAGGATTTTGCGCTGAAACTGAAAATTGTTGGCTGTGAAACGCACAGACTGCGATCGAGCGCGATGAAAGCTCGATCGGGTTTGAGCTGTTAACTCGTGAGTTAGACACCTGTTTAGTGCTCAATTAAAAAGGTGGTAAGTCTTTCGGCTTCCAGCTCCCGCACCAGGTAAGGGGGACTGGAACCTTTTAACAGTTGCACCCGGATTGCCTACGTACAGCTAATATAACAGGCTTCAGATCTAAGTGCGATCGACTAGGGGACAAATTTCAGGAGGGGATCGCGGCCAATATTGCGCTTGGTTTCTGGGCCGGAGAGCCGTCTGTTGGAGCCGTTGGGGCTGTAGCGAGGGCGATCGAAATATTATATAGGAATTTTGCAAGGAAGCAATTTTTACAGTGTTACCAGAAAAACGAGACGAAAGCCCCTAGCTTCAGATATGGGGATGAAGTCAGGCGCGGTTTCAACCGCCTTGAAATTAATTTACCAATCTTCCTGATTGTTTAGTATACTATGATATAGTAAATTAAGAATACAAAGGAAGAATAATGAAAGGGCGTTATCAATACAGATTCTATCCGACAATTGAACAAAGAATTAGCTTAGCTAAGTTGTTTGGCTGTGTTCGGGTAGTCTGGAATGATGCCCAGGGCAAGCTCATCTAATTTGGTATAAATTGTACTTGACAAAAAGGCAATGATCGGGTGTGCACCATTTAATGATG